>CAZBOK010000093.1:0-13108 GCA_964493525.1 uncultured Phycisphaeraceae bacterium
GCTCCCCCGGAGCGGAACGCTCCGGGAAGAGATCCGTTCCGCATCGACCTTCCCCTCAGAAATCAGGTGGGTGCCGAACTCCGGAGCCGGGAGCGCGCAGGGTCGCTCGATCCGACATCCGCAGCGAGGACGCCCACCGGCGTCGTGCATCGCCAACGGTCCTCAGAGCCCGCTGCTCAGCGCCACGAGCGCCCGTCCGCAGCGAGGACCGCGGAGCGAGCGACCCTGCGCGCTCCCGGCTCCGTCGCCTCGCTTCCCCCTGCGCTCCCGCACTCGCCTATTTCGCCGCCCGCGTCCAATCGATCGCGTTCAAGATCAGCCGCTGGTAGTTCGCGTTGCGCCACGCCGCCTCGCCGTGCCCGAGCGCGAGATAGCAGACGTGGCCCTTACCGACTGCGCGCGTCCATGCGATCGGATGCGGCTGGTCGGCGTGCTTCGCCTTCGAGGCGTCGAACGACTTCGGGTCGAGCGAGAGGATCACGTGGGCGCCTTGCGGCGGCGTCGCGAACTCGGGGATCGAGTCGGCGATCTTGAACGCGCCGCCGGAAATCCCGGCGACGATCGGGCTCGCGGCATCTTCGACGTGGATGGTCACGGTCTGCGCGTCGAGCGTTCCATCGGTCGTGGCGCCGATCAATGAATCGTTAGCGGGGAACGCCTGCGACGGCGCGGCGGCGCCGTGGAGCGCGACGAGCGCGCCGCCGGCGTTCACCCAATCGGTGATCGCGGACTTCGCGGCATCGGGCAACGCGTTGTCGCCGGACGCGAGCAGCACGAGCGCGGCCTGCTTCTGCAGGTTCTCGGGGGTGAGCGCGGCGGGATCCTGCGTGGCGATGACGCGCCACTTGCCGAGCGCGGCTTCCGTCAACCGGATCTCGGCGAACGAGAGGTGCTCGGGCTGCGCGCGCGCGGCGACGTCCTTCTCCTTCATGCCGAACGCTTCCGCGATCTCCGCCGAGAGCGGCGCGGTGCGCGTGAAGAAGAGGACGGTCGGCAGGTCGGCCGGCGGCGCGACGTGGTGCGGCGGCTCGCCGGGCACGTTGATCGCCGTGTAGTACGCCATCGCGTGCAGCAGCGGCTTGCCGTCCGCCTTCGCCGTCACGCCCGCGGCGGAGAGCTCGTGCACGTAGCCGTGACGCAGGCGATCGACGACGAGCTTCACGACGCGCGGGCCGGTCACCGTCGCGGAGACGATCGTGTGCGGCGCGGGGTCGATCTCGGGCGACCCGTATTGCGCGTGATACTCGTAGGTGTAGCTCGACATCGTGTAGGAGGCGGGATCGCCCGCGGTCTTCGGATCGACGTCCGCGGTGAACGTGAGCTCGAAGCCGTCCTTCTGCGCGTGCATCGCGAGGATCTCGAACGGCGTCGCGCCGGTGTGGATCACGCGCTCGAGTCCGTAGCGCTTGCGCCCGGTCGATCCCCACCCGCGGTCGGTCTCGCCGACGAACATCGATCCATCGGGCGCGAACGCGAGTCGCGTGATTCCGGAGCCGAGTCCTTCGAGGAACGGGAAGCACGCGCCCTGGTAGTGGCCTTCGACGTTTTCGAGCGCGACGCGGAAGATCGTGCAGAGCGTCTGATCGCCGACGAAGAACTGGCCGTCGAACGGACCGAACTTGCCGCCGGTGTCGTCGAGGCAGATGTCGGACACCGACTGCCCCATCTTCTTGTAGGGGAACCACACGGCGGGCGGCTGACGCCACGGGCGTTCGTCCGGGCTCTTCAGCTCCGAGCGCCAGCGCAATGAAGCGGGATGGCCGTGCCAAGAGCCGGGGATGAGCTGCGCGAGCTTGTTGGTGCCGACGTAGTCGCCCTGATTGTCGACGTAGAACGCGGTGCGGCCGTCTTTCAGGAAGCCGATGCCGTTCGGCGAGCGCAGCCCGTCGCAGATCCACGTCGCGTGGCCGGACTTGTCGATCTTCAGCGCCGAGCCGCGCCACGGGACAAGCGCCTTGCCGAGGCTCCCGCAGAACCCGACGTTCAGCGAGACCCACGCGTTGCCGTCGGCGTCGAACTTCGGGCCGAACGCGAACTCGTGGTAGTTGCCGCTGACGTGCCATTCATTGCAGAACGCGTCATATCGATCGGCGGCGTCGTCGCCGTCGTCGTCGACCATGCGCGTCAGCTCGCCGCGCTGCACGGCATACACGCCCTCGCCGTCCGCGTCCTGCCGGATGCCGAGGCCGAGCGCCTCATGCAGGCCGCGCGCGAACGGGACGTAGCGGACGTCGAGCGGCGGCTCGTGGTACGCGTTCTCGATCAACCACACGTCGCCGCGCCGCGTGCTGACCATCGGCTTCTGGTCGTGGCGGAACGCGATGCCGCCGGTCTCGAGGAGCACGTCGGGCGGCGCGGGGAACGTGAGCACGCGATAGTGCTCGCGCTCGCGGCTCGGCGGGAAGTCGCGGTCGAGGAGGAAGTACAGGAGCGCGTCGTCGGCATCGCTCAGGCTGCCGCGCGTGTTGATCTGGAAGCTCCACTGCCCGCCGCCCTGGCTCACCTTGAGCAGCATGTGGTTCACGCCCGCTTCGAGCGGCAGCTTGATGCGATCCTCGGTCGGTTCGAGTCCGCGCGGCACGTCCTTGTCGTTCACGATGCGGCCGTTCAGCCACATGCGCGCGCCGTCGTCCGAGCCCATCGTGACCTCGACCGTGCGCGCCGTGTCGGACTTGATCTGCGCATACACGTAGCCGAGCGCCCGCACGTTCAGTTCGGGGTCCGTCTGCTTGTCGAGATCGATCAGGATGTTCACGCCCTGGTCGAGCTTCTTCCACTTGCACTCGAAACCCTTCTTGCCCTTGAAGACGCGCGTGAGGTCGGGCCCGGGACCGTTCGCCGCCATCTTCGGGAGCTCCGACTCCGGCTCGCGCGGGCGCTGGAAATCTCCGGGCACGTAGGTGCCCTCGTATCCCGCGAAGTCGAACGGCGCGATCGTCCACACGTCGCCCCAGTTGCCGGCCTCCGGCGTGAGGAGGTCGAGCATGTGCTTCTCGGTCGCTTCGCGCGTCGCGAGCTTCTCGTACGGGATCGCGCCGACCAGCACGCGGCCCTGCGCGTCGCGCTTCACGGACGTCGGCAGATCCTGCGCGAGCAGAGCGCCGCACAGCGCGGCGACGATCGAGATCGAAAGCAGGGTCGTCCTCACGGCGTCACCTCCACGACGAAGCGAACTTTCGACTTGCCGGCCGCGGGCGCGATGCGCGCGCGCGGTCCGCCGTTGCCGGGCGCCGGCGACGTGGAGCAATCCTCGAGGTCCTTCAGCGTCGCTGCCGGCGTGCCGCCGAGGTTCACGACGCAGCCGCCGGCGGGCAGGTTCTCGATCTCGAAGCGTCGCGACACCACGGTCTTCGGCGACGCGGTGATGTCGATGCGCTCGTGCACCGTGACGTCGCCGCAGCGCGTCGCGAACGTCGGCGCGCCGGACTTGTCGAGCGCGTAGCCGAGGAACTTCCAACCGAGCGATTCCGACTCGCCCGGCCAATCCGCCGGCGCGTCGCCGACGATGATCGGTGGCCCGGGCGGCGGCATCCAGACGGTCTGCCCCTGGCCTCCCGCCTCCATTCCGCCGCGCCCCGCCCAGATGTTCGTCGCGTTCAGGAAGTCGCCCTGCCACACCTCGGCGAGGCGCGACTGCTTGCCGTCGAACGAGAAGTGCACGCCGACCGGCAGGCCGACCGCGATCCCCTTCGGGCCCGCGTTCCTCAGGAACGAGCGCACGATCATCGGCCGATCGGCGACGTCGAGGCGCAACTGCGCGCTCGACTCGAGGCCCTTCGGCGGCGTCATCTTCTCGCGCAGCGAGAACCACGCCCACAACGCGTCGCCCTGCGCATAGATGTCGCCGCCGAGCACGTCGGGGAAGTTGCTCGCGCGCCCGATCGAGAACGCCGGCATGCGCGTGCCCGGCTTGTACCGCGACGGACCCTGCAGGTAGGAGCGCCACCACTCGTAGCGGATGCGCTGCGACATGTCGGACAGCGCTGGGCCCGGCGAGCCGGCGGGCGGGAAGTCCTTGAAGACGTGGCACGAGATGCAGTTCATCCCGTCCTGTCCCGCGAGATGCCGGCCCGTCATCGCGGCCTGGTCCGACGCGGTCGGCGGCGTGACGTCCTCGCCCGGCTCGACGCCGTCGCGGCGCGCGAGCTGCTCGGGAAGATGCTCGGACCACGGGCTCGAGAACTTCGGCATCCGCGTCGCCATGTAGGGCCGCGCGCGCGCGCCGCCATGGACGACCTCCGCGAGCCACGACGCCGCGAGCTTGAACCCGACGCTCGTGAGGTCGGGCGGCACGCGGCCTTCGTCGCCGAGGTCGACGCGCTCGTCGAGCAGCGTCGCGTACTCCTTCAGGTCCGCCGTCAGTCCGCCCGCGCCGTCCCACGAGTGGCACGCCGAGCAGTTCAGGAACGAGCGCGCCTTCGCGCAGGCGTCGATCGGCGCCGGCGCATCCTTCGCGCGCTGCGCGGCGGCGAGACCGAGCGCGAGCTTGCCGCGCTCGGCATCCGTCAGATCGAACCGTGGCGTCGTCTTCGAGTGCGGATCGAGGCAGCCGCGCGGCTCCGTGCCCGCGGCGAGCTCGGCGAGCGGCTTCGAGCGCGGCGCGGCGAGCGGCGCGCCGCCGATGACGTGGCACGAGTCGCAGCGATACTCCGCGAACGCGTGCTGACCGCGCGCGATGACGTCGGCGTCGGGCCGCGACGCGTCGAACCGGTCGACGAGATACTTCGCGAGCGCGCCCGCTTCCGACGGAGCGAGCGAGAGCGACGGCATGCGCCCGTCCGGATACACCGCGTGCGGATCGAGCAGGAACTTCGCGAGCGCGTCGACGCGCCACTTGCCGGCGAGGTCGCCGAACGGTCGGAACCAGTCGGCTTTCGGCACCACGCTCGAATGCGCCGGGTCCTCGAGCACGACCGCGGGCGACTGGAACGGGCCGTGGCAGTTCGAGCAGCCGATCGTGTGGAAGAGACGCTCGCCCTGCTTCAGCTCCGGATCGTTCGGCGCGGCCTCGTCGTGCTTCACCAGCGACCCGAGCCACGCGACGAGCTCTGCCGCGTCCTCGCTCGCGTCTTCCGGATCCGTGAACAGGTCCGGCATGTCGGCGCCCTTGCGGATGCCGCGCGGCGATTCGATCCAGCGCACGATCCAGTTGCGCTGCGCTCGCTCCGTCACGTGCTCGAGGTCGGGCGCGGGCCGGCGTCCGAGTCCGGGCGCGGCGTGGCAGTTGGTGCAGCCCTTCCGCTCGAGGAGCGCGCGGCCGTCCTGCGCGTCGTCGGCGGCGGTGATCGCGGCGACGCGCGCATCCGGCACGCGCACCGCGGAGGACGGGATCGGCTCGTCGCGGAACCCGCCGTCCTTCGACGGCTGCATCTCCCACAGCGTCCGCAGCCGCGCCTTCGGCTCGCCGGTGCGCGTGAACGTCACCTTCACGGCGACGGGCGATTGCGCGAGCCTCACGAACCCGGTCATCGCGGGCGAGCCCTGCGCCGTCGTGCACTTGCCGAGCGGCGCGCCCGACAGGTCGGCCACCTCGAGCGTGGCGCCGCCGCCCTCGGTCTCGACGCCGAAGCGGAATGCGCCGGCCTGCGGCACCGTGACGATGCCTTCGAACGTCGCCTTGTATCCGCGCGCGCCGAACTCGGGCGAGAGCGATTCGCCCGGCCCGAGCGCGAACGCCGCGGACGCGGCGTGGACCGTCGTCTCGTTGGCGCCTGCGGAGAGCGAGAGCGACCATCCGTGCGGCGCTTCCGCGGCGGAGGCCGAAGTGGCGAGGATCGATGCGATGCAGACGAGAACGAACGCGGCGCGCGGCGCGGGTCCGGACATGGGGAACTCCGGAGGCGAGGAGGGGCGCGGGATTGTAGGAATCGAGCGAGCGGTCGTCGCCGGGGAGGCCGGCTGCGAAATCGGGGCAGCGACCGCAGCGCTCGCACCCGACACGCGGCGCTTCCGGCCGCGCTCAGGGCGCGAACAGATCCGCGAGCGCGAGCTCGAAGCCGGGCAGGACGTCGTGGGCGCGGAAGACGTCGCCCGTGGCGAGGATCTCGACCGGCGCGTTCGCGCGGTGGACGAACACCGCTTCGTGCACGGGGTCGACGATCAACGCCACGACGGTTCCCGCGGCGAGCCAGTCGGCGATCTTCTCGCGGACGACGGACAACCGATCGCTCGGGGACAGGACTTCCGCGATCAAGTCGGGCGCGATCGGGGCGTAACCGGGGTGCTTCGCGAACGGAGCCGCGCGCGATGCGGACACGAACGCGAAGTCGGGCGCGCGGACGGTGTCCGGGTTCCGCTGCAGCAGGAACCCGGTCTCCGCTCCGAACGTCACGCCGAGCCGGTGCGCATCGACGAACGATCGAACGCGAGCATCGAGATTCGAAGCGAGTCGTCCGTGCCACCAACCGGGAGATGGCCCGCGCACGAACTCGCCGCGCACGAGCTCGCTCGTCCCGTCCGAGCCGGGGAGGGCCTGGTATTGCTCGGCGGTCAGCATCGCGCGCGTCGTTTCCACGTTCGAAGGGCTCCGAGACGGTAGCACGAGATCTGACTCGACGAACGTCGACCGAGCCGCGGAGTCACGGCCCAACGCGACGCGAACTCGATCATCGATTCGCGAATAGATCCGCGAGCGCGAGCTCGAAGCCGGGCAAGACATTGTCGGCGCGGAAGACGTCGTCGCCCGCGAGGATCTCGACCGGCGTGTTCGCGCGGTGGACGAACACCGCTTCGTGCACGGGATCGACGATCAAGGCGACGAGCGTTCCCGCGGCGAGCCAGTCGGCGATCTTCTCGCGGACGACGGAGAGGCGATCGCTCGGCGAGAGCACTTCGGCGATCAAGTCTGGGGCGATCGGCGCGTAACCGGGATGATTCTCGAACGGGGCGGCGCGCGTTGTGGAGACGAATGCGAAGTCGGGGGCGCGAACTGTGTCGGGGTCGCGTCGCAGCAGGAATCCCGTCTCCGCGCCGAGGGTGACCCCGAGCCCCTTTTCATCGACGAACCCGCCGATCCGCACCGCGAGTCGCGCCGCGAACTTTCCGTGCCGCCAACCCGGAGACGGCTCGCGCACGAGATTGCCGCGCACGAGTTCGCACGGACCGGTCGAGTCGTGCAGCGCCAGGAGTTGTTCCGCGGTCATCATCGAACGAAGCGATTCCACGTCGAGATCTCCGCGAAGTTAGCACGCGATCGAGGATCGAGAACGCGCGCTCGCGGCGGAGTCATATCGCCGTCCGCTACGATTCGATCGGAGGCGCTCATGATCACCGTTCGTCGCAGCAAGGACCGCGGCCACTTCGAACACGGATGGCTCGAGACCTTCCACACGTTCTCGTTTGCCGACTACCACGACCCCGCGTTCATGGGCTTCCGCAACCTGCGCGTGATCAACGAGGACTTCGTGCAGCCGGGCGAGGGCTTCCCGACGCACGGGCACCGTGACATGGAGATCCTCACCTGGATCCTCGGCGGCGCGCTCGAGCACAAGGACAGCATGGGCACCGGCTCGGTGATTCGTCCCGGCGAGCTGCAGTTCATGTCGGCGGGGAAGGGCGTCCTGCACAGCGAGTTCAACGCGTCGAAGACGGAGCTCGTGCACCTGCTGCAGATCTGGATCGAGCCGTCGCGGCGCGGCGGAGCGCCGCGGTACCAGCAGAAGGACTTCACTGCGGCGCTCGCGGCCGGCACGCTCGTCCCGCTTGCGACACCGGACGGCGCGGACGGCTCGCTCGCGATCGGCGCCGACGCGCGGCTCGCGGCGGCGCGCCTGCCGCGCGGCCGGTCGGTCGAGATCGGGCTCGGCGCCGGGCGTTCGGCATGGGTGCAGGTCGCGCGCGGCGGCATCGATCTCAGCGGCCACGCGCTCGACGCCGGCGACGGCGCCGCGCTCACGGGGGAGCGCACGGCGGAGATCGAGGCGCGCAGCGACGCCGAGCTGCTCTGGTTCGATCTGCCCTGACAGCCCGTTGAAAGAGTCCGGTGAGCGCTGAGCCCGAGCGAGGAGTGCGGAGGCAAGGCGCGAGGAGGAGTCATATCAACGGAGGGATACGGCGGCGACGAGCAACGCGGCCTCCGCGCTCCGCAGCCGGGCGAACGCCGCCGGAGTCATTCAGCGGGATGATCACAGCCCGCGCGGCCCGGTTCGTCACGTCGCGCCACGTCGCGCACGATCGATGCTGCATGCTCCGGGCTCGCCGCGACGCGGAGGGTCGGATGCGGATCGTCGAATCGAGAGCGCGGGGGTGCGTCACGGCGCTCGCGCTGTTCGTGCTCGTCGCGAGCGGCGGCTGCGCGATCCGTCGCGACGCGCCGCTCGACGTGGCGCAGCTCGCGCCGATCGGCGTGCGGCTCGACGCGGTCGACCACGACGGGCGCGCCGCCGTGCGAGTGGTGGAGGATCCGAGCGCGCGTGGGTCCGACGCGCTCGCCGTCCTGACCGGCTCCGACTTCGCGGACGGGACGATCGAGGTCGACGTCGCCGCCGCGCCGGGCCCGAGCGCGTCGCCGACCGCGCGCGGGTTCGTCGGAGTCGCGTTCCGCATCCAGAGCGCGGGCGCGCAGGACGGCGTCGGTCCGTTCGAGGCGATCTACCTGCGTCCGACGAACGGGCGCGCCGACGACCAGCTCCGGCGCAACCACTCGACGCAGTACATCGCGTCGCCCGAGTATCCGTGGGAGCGGCTGCGCGAGGAGACGCCGGGCCAGTACGAGTCCTACGTCGACCTCGTGCCGGACGCGTGGACGCGGATGCGGATCGTCGTCGACGGCACGCACGCGCGGCTCTTCATCGGCGACGCGGAGCAGCCGTGCCTCATCGTGAACGACCTGAAGCACGGCGCGTCGCGCGGGACTGTCGGGCTCTGGATCGGCTCGGGCACCGTCGCGTACTTCGCGAACCTCCGCGTCACTCCGGCGGGGGCGCGCTGAGCGTCGTCACGGTTTGCTGCCCGAGACCTTGCCGAGCGCGACGACGCGCGTCACCTTCCCGTCCGACTTGATCGAGTAACGCGACTCGAGCGCGCCGGCGAGGAAGTTCCCGTCGGCGTGCGTCCTGCCGAGCCGAGCTGCCTTGATCGCGATGATCGCGGCGTCCGGAGCGTCCTCCGCGAGCGCGCGCTGCAGGCCGACCTCGAAGTCGATCGCGTAGCCGTCGGGGAGGAGCCGCCACGAACCGGCGAAGCGATCGAACCGCGCGCGGTGGTCGTCGGCGCAGTCGAGCGTCGACGCGAAGTCGCGCGCGAAGATCGCGTCGTTCACGCCGATCAGTGCGCGCACCTCGAGCGCGTACGGCCCGACGATCGGATTTCCCGGCGGGGTCGGCATCGCGAGCGCGGCGGCGGCGGCGAGAGGAGCGAGGCAGAGGACGCGAGCGGATTGGCGAAGCATCGGAGGATCCTTTCGCCGGATCCAGGGGCGTTCGCGGGCGCGGCGAAGCGGGAATCCCCGACGCGATCCTCACTCGCCGATGACGAGCCCGTCCTTCGGATCCGACACCCGCGCGAAGGCGCCGAACGCTCCGTCGACGTTCGCGATCTTCAGGAGGATCTCGTTGCGGCCCGGCTTGAGCGGGACCTCGACGATCTCCTGGTCCGGCTGCGCCGCGCGGTGCACGCGCTTGCGCAGGTACTCCTGCCGGTCGACCCACAGCGCGAGCCAGTCGTCCGAGCCGAGGCGCAGCGTCACGCGGCGCTCGTCCGGCGAGGTCACGAAGAAGCGCACGTAGGTCAACGCGTGATCGGCCGGGTCGCACACTTTCGCGAGGTCGAGGTAGCCGTTCGGTTCCGCGTGCGCGCGCGACCAGCCGTCCTGCTCGGCCGATTGCGGCCCCTGGTTCTCGTCGAACGGACCGCCGTCCTCGAGCGTGAACGTGCGGAACACCTGCCAGTCGGCGACGAACGGCAACACCGGTTCGAGCACGAGCCCGGCGATGCGCAGCGTCGCTCCGCCGTCGTTCGTCGCGGGATCGAGCTCGATCTGCAACCGGTGTTCGCCGTGCGCGAGCGCGAACGCGCCGACCGTCGTCGTGGTGAGCCACAGCGCATCGCCGTCGATCGCGATCGGCGTCGGCGCGCCATCGTCGACGCGCGCGATGATCCGCACGCCGCCGGCCGACTTCCCGGCGACGAGGCGGAGGTTCATGCGATCGGCGATCTCGATCGGGAACCGGATCGTCGCGCTCCGGTGCGCGGCGTCGAGCGACGCGTACTCCGGGCCGCCGAAGTCGGGCGTGAGGTCCGACAGCGTCTCGCGCGGCAGCTCCGGCTCGATGCGGAGCCGGTCGAGCGCGAGCGCGTTCTCCGGCATCCCGATCATCCGCCGCGGCGGCGACAGCTTCGTTCCGTCGACGCGCTCGAAGTCGTGCGTCGAGTCGAGCGTCGCGTACCACCACGCGATGCTCGCGTACTCGACGCCGGGCTGGTCGTTCTGGCCGCCGTGCTCGATGCGGAACTCGAACGACTTCGTGAACGGGATCGCGTCGGCGACGTGGAGGCGAAAGGCGCTGATCTCGCCGTTCGCTTCGTCCTTGTGCGACAGGCCGTGCCAGTTCCGCGAGAGCGTCCCCTCGTTGAAGTACCACCCGCAGTTGAAGTAATCCTCGGTGCCGGTCCCGGTCCACTCGTCGGGAGCGCGGCCGTCGACGAGCGCCTGCTCGTCGCCCTCGAGGAAGAAGATCTGGCGCGGGCTGCTCATGGTGAGCGCGCAGCCGACGAAGTGGCCGCGGCCTTCGGTCTTCAGGATCTCGTGGAACGCGCCGCGCTTCGTGAGCGCGCGCCGCCACCGCGCGTGGAAGCGCAGGCCGCCGAACTCCGCGACGTCGCACGCGACGCCGTCGAGCGCGAGGTCCGCGCGCACTCTGTGGTCCGGGTCGAAGTCGATCAGCTCCGCGCGCAGCGACTCCGCGAACGGCATCACGAAGCGCGACACGAACGAGCCGCCGGATTGCTCGAACGCGAGCGAAGTGATCGCCGCGCCCGCGTAGCCGCTGCCGCAGAAGTCCGCGAGCGGCGCCTCCACGCACGGGTCCTTCGCGCCGTCGCAGAACACGCGCAGCAGCATCCGCCGCGCGACCGCGGGATCGTCGCTCGCGATGGTCGCGCGCAGCGTCGTCACCGCGCCGGGCCCCTTCACCTCCGCGGCGATGCCGTTGCCGTTGCCGAGGTCGAGCGGGAAGGTGACCGCGACGAGCGTCTGGATCGGGCGGCCGTTCGCCGTGATGAACGACTTCATGCACGGAAGCGGCGCCGGCGCGCTCGGCGGAGTCGGCGCGCGCGCCGTGACGTCGACGTGCGCCGGGTCGAACGACGCGATCGCCGTCCCGTCCGGGTATCGACCCCAGTCGACCTGGAAGAAGTACACCGGTCCCTTCGCGACGATCCGGATCGACTTCGCGAACGGGATCGGCAGGTAGGAGATCGAGCCGCCGCTCGCGCGCTCCGCGAACGGTTTCACGAACGGCGGGCGGCTGCCGTCGAACAGCGCGGGGAACGGGCAGGAGAAGCGCGGCGCGCTCTCGCCGTCGAGGAAGAACTCGAGCGTCGTGTCCTGCTGCGGGTTCGCGGACCAGATGCGATGCACGCAGCCCGGGCCCGCGGCGTCGAGCAGGATCGTCTCGCTCGTCTTCGGATCGACCGTCGCGAAGCGACCGGAGAAGCCGTCGTCGTTGCCGCCGGTGCGATCGAACGACGAGGCCTGGCGCTCGATGCAGTCGTGCGGCTTGGCGAGGTTCCACAGGTCGAGCGCGCCTTCGGGAGTCGTGACCGGACGCGCGGCCGGAGCCTGCAGGAACGCGAGAGCGAGCAGCGCGGACGCGAGCATCGACGGAGCCTCCGGAACGGGGCCGGTAGAGTACCGGCGGGAGATGTTCGTGGTCCCTCGGCAACATCGGCTGCATCGCGGCGAGTTCCAACCGACGCTCGAGAGCGCGCTGATCGAGGAGATCCGGGCCGCGAAGGCGGGCGATCCGCTCGCGCGCGTCGACGTGGTGGTGCCGTCGAACCTGCTCAAGCTGCACCTGCGGCGGTTGCTCGCGGAGCGGCTCCCGTCGCGCGCGCACGTCGACGTCCGCTTCACGACGCCGCTCGAGCTCGCGCGCGTCGTCGCCGCCGATTCGTTCGCGAGCGAAGGAGTCGGCGAGCTGCCGCCGCTCGGGATGGAAGTGCTCGCGCACGCGATCACGCGCGGCGTCCGCCCCGGGTCGACGTTCTTCGAGGTGCGCGCGTCGCGCGGCCTGCCCGGCGCGCTCGCGGCCGCGCTGCGCGATGCGCTCGATGCGGCCGTCGCGGCGGCGGATCTCGCGCGGCGCTTCGCGAACGACGTCCGCATCCGCGACTTCGCGGCGCTGCTCGCCGATTACGAGGCGCGGCTCGCGCGCGCGCTGCTCGCGGACGACGCGGCGACGTTCCTGCGCGCGGCGGAGCTGCTCGAAGCGCGCGGCACACCCGCGGCGGCGGCGCCGATCGTGTACGGCTTCTACGACTTCACCGGAACGCAACGGCGCCTCGTGCGCGCGCTGCTCGCGCACGGCGGCGTCGTGCTGACGCCGATCGGCGATGGACCCGAGTTCGCGTTCGCCGCGGATGCACGCACGTTGTATCGCGACCTCGGCTTCCCGTGGCCGGACGTCGCGGCGCGGGCGGTGCCGGCGCGGCCGACGGCTCTCGACGTGGTGCGCGCCCGGCTGTTCGCGCCGCTCTCCGGCAGCGAGTTCGCGCCCGACGCGAGCGTCGCGATGCTCTCGTGCCCGGGCCGGCCGCGCGAGGCGATCGAAGCGGTGCGCGTCGTGCGCGATCTGGTCGACTCGGGCGTCGCGCTGCACGAGATCGGCGTCCTCGCGCGCAGCCGCGCCGCGCTCGAGCCGGTCGAGGCGCGGTTCCGGCGCCTGGTCGCGGACGCGCCCGACGCCGCGTCGCTCGCGTTCCTGCACGGCGGTCGGTCCGCGAGCGGCGACCGCGCGGCGAAGTCGCTGCTCCTCCTGATCGACGCCCTCGCGTCGGGTCTCGACCGCGATCGCGTGTTCGAGTGGCTGCACCACCTCGGCGCGGAAGACGATCCGGGTCACCTCGAGCGTCTCGCTCGCGCGGCGCGTGTCGGCGGCGCGAGCGAAGG
>CAZBOK010000094.1:0-13098 GCA_964493525.1 uncultured Phycisphaeraceae bacterium
GCCGCTACCAGATCGAAGCCGCGGGCTTCACGGCGAGCGCGGAAGTCATCGCTGGCGCGGACGAGGCCCGCGCGACGATCCTCGTGGGTGGGTGAGCCGGCCGACCGCCTGCATGGGCTGACGGCGCATGTTCGATCACCTGTCGAGATCGTGCTCGACCGCAGTGGAGTGAAGCGAAGCTGACTCCGGTTCGTCTTCGCACCGCGCGCGACAGTCCCACCGCGCCTCTCGCCGCGTCACCACTTCTTCAAGTTCAAGCGCAGCACCTGATCCTGCAGCGAGCCGAGGAGGTCGAACTTCGCGTCGCTCGACAGGAACCACACGCACTTCCCGTCGCCGCGAAGGTTGAGCAACGAGATGTCCTCGTTCGCGCCAGCACTCGGTTCGTCGGTCGTCGCGACGAGCAGGTGGCGGTGCTTCTTGCGGTCGTACACGTGGCCGTGGTTCTGCGGGATCACCGCGCCGCCGGGGACGAACGAGGTGCTGATCGCGATGCGCCGCGCGTTGTCGGAGACCGACGTGACGAGAGTCGATTCGTTCAGGCTCGGGTCGAACCCGGTCTCGAAGCGGCGGATCGTGTGCTTCTTCCGATCGACCACGTAGCCCGCGTACTCGAACGCGACGCTGCCCGGCACGAGCCCGGGCGTGGAGGAGAAGAACGCGACCCACCGGCCGTTCGGCGTCATCGCGTGGCCGTTGCAGGAGGCGTCGGTGACGGTGCCGTCGGCCGACACCGAAACGAGCTCCGTCGTCTCGGCCTGGCGATCGCGGAGGATCACTTTGAAGGAGTTGCTCGCACCGTCGGTCGGCAGGTTCGTCGCGGTCGAGATGAAGGTGACGTAGCGCCCGGTCCGCGAGACCACCGGAGAGAAGCAGCCGCCGTTCGCGAAGACGTCGGTCGCGCTCACGGACGCGAAGCCGAGGGAGTCCGCGGCGACGTCGTAGACGAAGATCTGCGGGCCGTCGGGAACCAGCGGCTTCAGGTTGCCGGCGTCGCTCGAGAACACGACGAAGCGACCGTCGCCGGAGATCCGCGGCGGCGAGCAGTCGTCGATCGCGGGCGCCTGCAGCGTCGACTTCGAGCACAGACGGACCGTGCCGGCGTCGAGATCCGCGATGCACACCTGCCGCTTGCCGCCGGGGTCGAAGCCGAAGCTCGCCGAGCCGGTCAAGAACGCGACGCGCCGTCCGTCGTCGGAGACCGACGGAGAGGAGCACCACGAGTCGGCCGGATCGCCCGCGATGTCATGGCTCACGAGCCGCGTCGCGCCGGTCTTCGTGTCCCGCAGCCAGATCTGCTGCTCGATGTCCGGGTCGATGCCGGGCAGGACGTTGCTCGCCGCGGACGTGAACAAGAGGAAGCGGCCGTTCGTGCTCGCCGCGAAGCCGAGGACACCCGGCTCGAACGGCGCACCGCTCGGCGACACGCGACTCACGACGCTCGCCTTCAGGACGTTCACGCCGGCGCGCGACTCGGCGCCGAGCAGGATCGCCAGCGAGAAGACGACGAGCGTTTGCGGGTGCGGAATGCGCATGGCGATCTCCGAATCGATCCTTTCGGTCCGTGCGATGTCTCGAAATGAGGCCTTACCGGCGATGCTCCGTCATTCGCGTTTCTTCTCGCGCGCCGCGGCGCGCTTCGCGACGAGCGGGCGCGTCAAGTCGCGCAGCGCATCCTTGCCGACGAAGCGTGCGGCCGCGTCGTCCGACTCGGCGAGCTTCCGCGCCAGCGCGATCGATTTCGCGAGCAGCGCGGGGCTCCGCGCGCCGACGCCGCGCAGCGCCCAGCTCACGCCCTTCTTCACGAAGTTGCGCTCGTCCGTCGCGGCGCGCTCGATCATCGCGAAGCACTTCACGAACGGCGCGTCCGCCGTCTGCTTGTCGTGGAGCGCGACGCTCGCGAGCAGCGCGAACGCGGCGCGCTTCACGAACTCTTCCTTCCGCCGCGCCCATCGCGCGATCTTCGCGAACGCGTGCGGCGTCTTGTCGAACAGGACGAAGCACGCGGTGTCGCACGTCGCCCAGTTGTCGAAGTCGTCCGCCCAGCGATCCATCTGCGCCGGCGTCACGCGCGCGGGCTCGGCGACGTACGCGGCGAGCGCGCGCGCTTCGAGCCAGCCGGTGTCCCACAGCGCGAGCGCGAGCGCGTGGTTCTTGCCGATCCGCTTCGCAAGTTTCTGCACGTCGCTCATCGAGCCGCCGAACGCGCGGTCGGCGGGGATCGCGTACCGCGCGAGCCCGTCGCGCCCGCTCTTGGAACCCTGCTTCCGCAGCTCCGCGACCGCCGCCGCGACGGTGATGGACGAATCCGCTGCCTCGCGCTTCATGGCCGACGTTGTACCGAGTCGGCGAGCGGTCTGTGCGCGGGCCGGACGGTCGCCCTCCACTCGCCGCCCTTGACGCGCGGCGCGGCCGTGCGTGAAGGAGGCGCGTGAAACCGGAATCGCCGCGTCGGTCGCGCGTGATCGCGCTCTTGATCGCCGTCGTGCTCGTCGGCGCGGCCGTGGTCGGCACGGTCGCGTCGATGCGATCGGACGCGCGCGAGACGGCGGCGCCGATCGTGCGCGAGGAGATCGCTCTCCCGCGCGAGCGCGCGGATGCCGACGCACCGGCGCCGATGGCGGCGCAGTCGTCGCTCGTCCCGGCCACGACCGAGCGCGAGCTCGCGGAGAGCACGGCCGCACCGGCCGCGGACGCGGAGGAGTTTCGCGTCCACGTCGAGTGGCCGGACCATCGCGCGGCGCGCGAAGCGCAGGTGTACGCGCTCGCGGAAGACGACGCGAGCGCGTCCGGCTCGCGCCTCCACGGCGTCACGGATGCGCGCGGGAACGCGACGCTGCGGCTCCGCCCCGGGAAGTTCAAGCTCTTCGCGGGCGCGCGCACCGATCGTCGCCTCGGGGCGGACGGGTTCGCGCCGGCGGACGTGGCGCCCGGGACGAGCCGCGACGCGACGATCGTGCTCGACCCGCACGACGCGACCTTGCTCGTCATCGTCGAGGACGACTCGGGCGCGCGCATCCCGGACGTGCGCGTGGTCGCGACGTCCGGGCTGAACCGCTTCGCGACGACCGATGCCGCGGGCGAGGCGCGTTTGAACGAGATGGCCGCCGGCCCCGCGGCGGTGCGCATCGATCCGGAGCACTCCCGCGCGCCGGGCCTCGCGCTGCGCGGCGACATCGCCTACGGGACGACCGATCTCGAAACGGGGAAGGAAGGGACGCTGACGATCCGACTGCACCGGACCGGAGCGATCGAGCTGACCCCGTCGATGCCGATCGACGACGGCGTCGTCGCGAGAGCGATCGTGCAGTTCGCGGCGGGCGATGCGCACGGCGACCACGCCGTCCGCCTGTCGGGATCGACGCCGCTTCGTGCGCGCGAGGTCGTGCTCGACAACGACGGCGTGCGCGTGGAGGACCTCGTGCCGGGCACGTACTCCGTGAGCTGCACGTTTCCGCCGGACGCTCCCCAGTGGTCGCGGGTCGACGTGTCGGTGACCGTCGATTCGGGGCGGACGACATCGGCCGTCGTGCCGATCGCGCGCGGCGTGCACCGCGTGAGCGGCATCGCGGTCGACGATGCGGGCGCCGTCGTCGCCGGGTTGCCGATCCGGGCGTCGTTCACGATCGCGGACGAACTCGGCGACGCGGTGGTCAAGTCGGCGACCACCGACGCGTTCGGTCGCTTCACCATCAAAGGTCTTCCGCGCGCGCCGCTCGCGCTGCAACCCGACATCTTCGCGGTGCAGGATCGCGAGCTCGCGTTCATCGGCGGCGCGAGCGGCGGAGTCCTGGAGCTCGACGGTCCGCGCGAGGACGTCGTCGTGCACGTCCCGCGCGGCTACCGCATCCGCGGCCGCGTCGTGTGCGCCGACACGAGAGCGGCGGCGCCGAACGGAACGCGCGTGACGATCCGCGAGATCTCCGCGCGCGAGTCGAGCTACCAGGACGCGGCGACGGTCGACGCGCGCGACGGCGGCGCGTGCACGTTCGAGTTCCGCCGGCTGCGAGCGGGAACCTACGTCCTCGCCGCGCTGAACGCGCGTACGCCCGGTCCGGACGTGACGATCACCGTCGGGCCCGACACGCCGACCGTCGGCGAACACGTCGTGTTGACGAGACCGCGCTGACGCGGCGCGCGTCACTTCGCGACGCGCTGCGTCGCGCGCCGCCAGTGCTCGAGCGGCAGCGTGCTCGTGAACCCGGCGATCGTCGCCGGCTGCCAGGCGCGGATGCGGTCGAGCGCGGGGTCCGATCCGGTGCGCAGCGCGTCGCCGTCGAGCGGCGCGGGGAGGTCCGGGAAGATCGCGCGGCGCCGATCGCTCGGGTCGGAATCCTGCCAGCGCAGCGTGGAGCAGTGCAGCACGTGGCCCGAGTGCGGGAGCGGGAACTCCTGTGCGTCGCCGAAGTGGTTCGGCCGGCCGCCGGTCGGCGCGCCGACGAACAGCGCCCACGTCTCGCGCTCGAGGCGCGTCGCGCAGTTCATCGCCGCGGAGAACGTGTGCGCGTCGATGATCACGAACGTGCCGCCGGCGCGATCCTGCGGCGCGCGGATCACCATGTGGACGAGCGGCTGCGTGAGGTGGTTGTTGCCGCCGTTGTTGCCGCGCAGGTCGATCACGAGCTTGGCGTTCGGATGCTCGACGAGCGCCGCGAGCACGCGCCGGCAGAAGACGTCGATCGGTTCGTTCGGGTCGTTGGCGATCTGCGAGAAGCGCAGGTACGCGAGCGCGCCGTCGTCCTCGAGCGCGAACCAGTAGGGCCGGTCGCGGTCGCGATCACGCAGCGGCGCGCGCTCGCCGCTCGGGCCGGCGGTCGTCCAGCCGCGCGGGCGCGGCCCCGCGAACCACGGCGGGCCTGGCGACGGCGGCGCGATCTCGACGTCCCGCTCCTTGCCGTCCTGCTCGATCGTCATCGTCATCCGCGCCGGCCCGTCGCCCGCGCCGATGCGGAGCGCACGCAACAGCTCGGGGAACGTGAGCAGCATCGCGAACTGCTCGTCCTTCGCCGCCTCGTTGTCGGAGCAGAGGTACGGGCCGAACGCCGCGCGCACGTCGTCGATGGGGACGCCGGCGATCTTCAGCACGCGCGCTCCGGCGAGCGGCGCCGCGTCCTTGCCCGCGCCCGCGATGAACACGCCGTCGTCGAGCGACTCGAAATCGATCGGCCATGACATGGCCATCGGGCTCGCGAACGACGGGACCAGTTCGGTGTGCCCGTCCTCGACCCGCGCGACCAGGCCGCGGAGCGCGAGGAAGAACTCCTCGTCGCTCAGGGTCGCGAGGCGCGCGCGCACCGCGTCGACTTCGGCGCGCCATTCCTCGCGGGTCTGGAACGCGAACGGATCGGGGTGCACGCGCTCGATCGTCGCGACCAGGAAGTCGAGGTCCTCCATCCGCTCGTCGTCGGATGCGAGCGCGAGGAGAGCGGACAGGGTGACCGCCGCGAACAGCGGGGCGCTCGGCAGCATGATCGATCCTTTTTCGGGTGCGCGGCGGCCGCCGCGAACGACCGAGAGCGCGCGCGAGTTCCGGCGGAGTCACTTCCCCGGCGCGACGACGGCCGGCACCTCTTCGTCATGGACCAGGCGGTTGAACGCGGGAACGTCGTCCGACCAGATCGACTTCAACCGGGCGAGCTGCTCGTCGATCGCGCGGGTGACCTCGTCGCGCACGGCGAACGATTGGGCGGTGGGGCGGTGCGCGCCGCCGCCGGCGACCGAGGCGACGACGGCGAGCTTGTTGTTCAGCTTGATCGGGAAGTTGAGCGGGTCCTCGGACGCCTTGTTCTTGGTCTGGTACAGCGCCTCCTCGATCTCGGTCAGCTTCTTCACGAGCGCGTCCGCCGACTCCGCGACTTTCGGATGCTTGCCGTCCGCGTCGCGCGCCTTCGTCGCGACGATCTGGTCGCGCGCCGCGCGCAGCGCCTGGATCGCGTCGTGCGTGACCGTCAGCTCGTCGCGGATGCCGGTCAGGAAATCGAACTGCGCCTTCAGGTCCGCATCGCTCGCGTCGATGCGCGGGTCCTTCTTCACGACGAACGGGACGGTCTGCTTCTCTTCGCCGCACGTCAACCGTGCGGTGTAGCGGCCGGGGAGGACGCGCGGGCCGCGCAGTTCGCCGCCCCAGAGCACGATGCCGTCGAACTTCGTCGCGTTCTTCGTGCGCAGGTCCCACGCGAACTTGTTCATGCCCGCCTTCGCCGGGAGGATCGCGTCCGGGTCGGTCGCGCCGCCGCCGCGGCCTTCGCCGTCGTGGCCGCGCTCCTCCGCCTCCTGCTCCTCGTCCTCGCTGCGCGCGTCCTCTTCTTCCGCGTCTTCCTCCGCGGGCGGCGCTTCCACGTCTTTCTTCGCCGTCTTTGTGAAGGTGCGGATCGATGCGCCGGCAGCGTCCTCGATCTCGAGCTTCACGACCTCGTCTTCTTTCAACTCCGGCAAGCGGTAATGCAGCACGAGCCCGTCGCCGTCGCCGTCCTGCGTGAACCACGCGGGCGCGGGCTCGAACAGGTGCGTCGCCGCGATCGACGCGTCCGGCCCGATCTGGCGCAGCGGCGAGAGATCGTCGAGCGACCAGAATCCGCGGCCCTGCGTCGCGGCGATCAGGTCGTCGTCCTTCACCACGAGGTCGGTGATCGGCACGCGCGGCAGCTTCAACTGCAGCGACTCCCAGCGCGCGCCGTCGTCGAACGACACGAACACGCCTTCTTCCGTCCCCGCGTAGAGCAGCCCGCGCCGCGTCGGGTCGGCGCGCACGACGCGCGTGAACGCGCTCTCGGGAATGCCGGCGACGATTTTCGTCCAGGTGCGGCCGCGGTCCTTCGTGCGGTAGAGGTACGGGTGGAAGTCGTCGGACTTGTATCGCGTCGCCGCGACGTACAGGCCGTCGGCGTCGAACGGGTCGGGCTCGATGCTGTTGATCTGCGCCCACTCGGGGAGGTCGCGCGGCGTGACGTCGCTCCACGTCTTGCCGTCGTCCTGCGAGAGGTGGATCAGTCCGTCGTCGGAGCCGCACCACAGCACGCCGCGCGCGCGCGGCGACTCCGCGACGGCGAAGATCGTGCAGTAGTACTCGACGCTCGTGTTGTCCTTCGTGATCGGTCCGCCCGACGGGCCCTGCTTCGACTTGTCGTTCCGCGTGAGGTCGGGGCTGATCACGTCCCAGCTCGCGCCTTCGTCGTGACTGCGGAAGAGCACGTTGGCGGCGGCGTACAGCGTGTTCGGATCGTGCGGCGACACGACGATCGGGTAGTTCCACTGGAAGCGGTACTTCAGGTCGGCCGCGCCCGCGCCCATCGTGTCTTCCGGCCACGGGTTCACGGCGCGCGAGGCGCCGGTGCGGTGATCGACGCGGTCGAGCTCGCCGCCGTACGAGCCGCCGTACACGACCTCCGGGTCGCCGGGCTTCGGCACGATGTATCCCGACTCGCCGCCCGCGGTGTTTTCGAAGTCGCCCGCGCGACCGGTGCGGCGGCTGCGGATGCGGAACGCGGAGTTGTCCTGCTGCGCGCCGTAGATGCGATAGGGGAACGCATCGTCGACGGCGACGCGGTAGATCTGCGCCGTCGGTTGGTTCGCGAGCGTCGACCACGTCTTGCCGCCGTCGTTCGTGACGCACGCGCCGCCGTCGTTCCCCTCGACCATCCGCGCCGGATCCTCGGGCGCGATCCACAGGTCGTGGTTGTCGCCGTGCGGAGTGCGCACGCCGACGAACGTCTTGCCGCCGTCCTTCGAGTGGAGGAACTGCACGTTCACGACCCACGCGGACTCCTCGTCCTTCGGGTCGGCGTAGATCCGCGTGTAGTACCAGGCCCGCTGCCGCAGCTCCGCGTCGTCGCTCGTCTTCGCCCACGTCTTGCCGCCGTCCTTCGAGCGGAACACGCCGCCCTCCTTCGCTTCGACGATCGCCCACACGTTGTCGGGGTTCGATCGCGACACGTCGACGCCGCAGATGCCGATCGGTCCCGCGGGCATTCCCTTGTTCGTCGTGACGTCGGTCCACGTGTCGCCGCCGTCCGTGCTCTTCCAGATGCCGGAGCCGTCGCCGCCGCTCTCGAGCGACCACGGCGTGCGGCGCACGCGCCAGAAGCACGCGTACAGGATGCGCGGGTTCGTCGGATCCATGCAGAGGTCGACGCAGCCGACGTCGGGCGAGACGAACTTCACGCGCTCCCAGTCCTTGCCGCCGTTCACGCTGCGGTAGACGCCGCGCATCTCGTTCGGGCCGGACAGGTGGCCGAGCACCGCGGCGTAGACGAGGTTCGGATCGTTCGGGTGCACGCGCAGCCGCGGGATCGTGCGTGAGTCGTCGAGGCCGACGTGGGACCACGTGCGTCCGGCGTCGTTCGACCTCCACACGCCGTCGCCGAACGAGACGTTGCCGCGCACCGTGACCTCGCCGCCGCCGGCGTACACGACGTTGTGGTCCGACTCCGCGACCGCGACCGCGCCGATCGATCCGCCGAAGAATCCGTCCGACACGGGCGTCCAGTGCGCGCCCGCGTCGATCGTCTTCCACACGCCGCCGCCGGTCGCGCCCATGTAGTAGGTCTTCGCGTCGTTCGGGATGCCGGTGACCGCGGCGACGCGGCCGCCGCGCTGCGGCCCGACGTCGCGCCACGCGAGCGTCTGGAACAGCGGGTTGCCCGCGCCCTCCTTCGCGACGTCATGCGCGAGGACGGAGACGCAACCGAGGATCGGGACGATGAACAGGACGCGCACCGGCGAGAAACGCATGGCTCTCCTCGCGCGCGACGGCGGCGTCGCGCGAAACTCGCCGCGAACGTAGGAGGCCGCGGGCGCGGACGCATCCACTTCGTCGCCCATTCACGCGTTTCCGCCGGGGAGGGACCCTCACGGCCCGATCATGCGTCGAAGCTGGCGTGGTCCCGATGAGTCCCGCGCGCCTCCTTCTCGCGACGCTCCTCCTCGCCGCTCCGGGTTCCGCGAGCGCGGGGCCGCTCGCGCGCGCACCGTATCTGCAGAGCGTGACGCCGGACTCGGCGGTCGTCTGCTGGAGCACGCACGCCGCGACCGACGGGTTCGTCCGCTTCGGACTCGCGCCGCGGACGCTCGACCACGAGATCGCCGACGCGGGCAGCGGACACGACCATGCCGTGAAGCTCACGGGGCTCGCTCCGTCGACGCGGTACTTTTACGCCGTCGGCGCCGGGACCGCGATCCTCGCGGGCGGCGCGGGCGAGCTGGCGTTCGTCACCGCGCCGCCGTTCGGCGCGATCGTCCCGACGCGCGCGTGGATCCTCGGCGATTCGGGGAGCGCGGACTCCGGTGCGCGGCGCGTGCGCGACGCGTTCGTCCGCTTCAGCGGAGCGCGCGGCGCCGACTTCTGGCTGATGCTCGGCGACAACGCGTACGAGTCGGGCACGTCGTCCGAGTACCGCGCGGCGGTGTTCAAGATGTACCGGCCGATGCTCGGCGCGTGGTCGCTGTGGCCGACGTTCGGCAACCACGACGACCAGAGCGCGGACGCGTCCGACGAGAGCGGGCCGTACTTCGACGTCTTCCACCTGCCGCAGGACGGCCAGGCCGGCGGCGCGCCGTCGTCCACCGAGGCGTACTACTCGTTCGACGAAGGCGACCTGCACTTCATCTGTCTCGACTCGGCGTCCAAGCCCGTCGGCTCCGGCGACGCGATGATCTCCTGGCTCGACGACGATCTCGCGCAGGCGCGCGCGGACGGCCGCCGCTGGTTGATCGCGTTCTGGCACCACGCGCCGTATTCGAAAGGCACGCACGATTCGGACGACGAGCCGTGGATGCGCGCGATGCGCGAAGTCGTCGTGCCGCGGCTCGAAGCCGGCGGCGTCGACCTCGTCCTGTGCGGGCACAGCCACGACTACGAGCGCTCGATGTTGATCGATCGCCACTACGGCATCGCGTCGACGTTCGCGCCGTCGATGGTGGTCGACGCGGGCGACGGCCGCCTCGCGAGCGACGGCGGCGACGGCGCGTACCGCAAGCCGACGCTCGGCCTCGCGCCGCACGAAGGCGCGGTGTACGTCGTGCTCGGATGCTCCGGGAAGCTCGAGAGCGGCGGCGACCTCGACCATCCGGCGATGATCGTGAACCAGCGGCGCCTCGGCTCGCTCGTTCTCGACGCCCACGCATCGCAGCTCGACGCGCGCTTCCTCGGCGATGACGGGCGCGAGCACGATCGCTTCACGATCGTGAAGGGCGCGGCCGCCGCGGTTCCGATCGAGCACTCGCTGATCGCGAAGAAGTCGGCGTGGCGGTACTTCGACCAGGGCGCCGACCTCGGCGCCGCGTGGACCGCGATCGCGTTCGACGATTCATCGTGGCCGACGGCGCCGGGCGTGCTCGGGTACGGATCGCCGCTCGTCGACTCGCACGTCGGCTTCGGCCCCGACGCGAAGCACAAGTTCGTGACGACGTACTTCCGGCGCGCGTTCGACCTGCCGTTCGATCCGGCCGCGGTCGAATCGTTGCGCGCCACCGTGCGCGCGGACGACGGGTTCGTCCTGTGGCTGAACGGGGTCGAGGTCGCGCGGCGCGCGTTCCGCTCCGGCGCGACGATCGACTTCGACACGCTCTCGAAGAACCACTCGGCGAAGCGGCCCGTGACGATCGAGATCGGCGAGCACAAGGAAGCGCTCGTCGAAGGCACGAACGTGCTCGCGATCGAGGTCCACCAGTCGCGCGGATCGAGCAAGGACCTCGCGTTCGACGCCGCGCTCGAGGCCGACGCGTTCGTCCCGCGTTGAGCGCACGCCGATCGCCGTAAGTCTTCGATCTGCCGGGGTTTCGCCGGCGTCCGGCGCGGATTGCCGGCGGAGGGGGAGCGGGCCCTCCTTATATATGCACGCCTTCGGGGGACGTTCGGGGGCCGCGCGCATGCGGATCGTGGTCGCGATCGTGGGGGCGGTGATCGTCGTCGCCGCGATCGCGTTCGTCGCGATGCGTTCGAACGACGAACCGGTGGCGTCCACCGAACGACCTGCGCCCTCAGCCGGGACGCCCGTCGCGACTGCGCCTCCCGCTCCGCTCGAAGCGCCGACGCCGCAGCGCGAGGCGGTCCCGACCGCGCCGAACTCGACTCCCGCGCCGAGCGATGCGAGCGACGCGCCGGCGCGACCGCTCTTCGATCTCCTCGTCACCGTCGTCGACGATCACCACGATCCGGTCGCCGGCGCCGCGGTGAACTCGATGCCGACGAACGATCGCGAGGAATGGGAGGAGTATCGGAAGGGCACGACCAAGGGGGTCAGCGACAAGAACGGTCGCGTGACGCTGCGCGTGATGGCGGTCGACATCTGGGTCGCCGCGAATTCGCAGCGCGCGATCCACGCGTTCAACTCCGGATTCGTCGAGCACGTGACGCCGGGCCCGAGCGGCGTGCGCGAGGTCACGATCACGCTCGTGCGCTGCGACGCCTCCGCGCGGGTGTTCGTCGTCGACGACCTCGATCGGCCGGTCGCCGGCGTCGCGGTCAACATCTCCGCGACGGACCGCGAAGCGGTTCCGACGGACGCGAACGGCATCGCGCAGCTCGTCGAACTGCAGCCGGGCCCGGCGCGCGTCTCGTTCGACCTGCGCCGCTCGACCGCGAAGGACGTCTGCATCTCCGATCGCGACTTCTCGCAGGTCGCACTTCCCGCGGGACAGGAGACGTCGATCCGCCTGCGCGTCGAGCGGCCGGGGGCGATCGAACTCGTGGCGTCGCAGCCGATCGATCCGGGAGTCGTCGGTGAGGCGATGCTCAGCGATCGCCACTCTCGCTACGAGTTCGGGAACGGGCGATATCGATTCGCGGCGAACGGCGCGCGCATCGAGCGCGTCCCGCCGGGCCGGTACCAAGTGTTCGTCGAACTTCCCGCCGACGCCGCGCAGAACGCAGAGAGTCCGATCGCGGTCGAGGTCGCGTCGGGCGAAACGAAGCGTGTGCTCATCCCGATCGGTCGTGACACGGGCGTCGTCGCCGGTCACGTGTTCGACGAGTCGGGCCTCGCGGTCGCTGGACTCACGGTCGTCGTGAACGGACGCTTCGCTGGTCGCGACATACCTGCGCCGAACCTCAAGCAGGCCGTCACGGACGCGACCGGCGCGTTCCGCATCCGCGGAGTCCCGAACGCACCGATCACCCTGAACGTGATGACCTACGGCGTGCGCGACCGCGACCTCGCGCTGTTCGAGCCGATCGAGATCCCCGCGCCGAGCGAGGACGTCGTGCTGCGCGTCTCGCGCGGGTACGTCATCCACGGCGTCGTTCGACGCGCGAGCGGGAGGGACCTCGACGAGTCGTGCTCGGTGACGATCGACCACTACTGGTCGAAGGAGTCGGATCATCGCGTCAACGCGGAACGCAAGGGTGGCTCGGACGAGGGTCCGGTCGAGTTCGAGTTCCGCCACCTGCGGCCCGACACCTACGTGCTTCGCGCCGCCCATCCCGAGACGGACGTCGAAGGCCCGCCGGTCAGCGTCACCGTGGGACCGAACGTGAATCCGAGCGACGTGCTCGACGTGGTGCTGACGATTCCCGCGAAGAAGCCGTGAGCGCGGTCACTTCGCGAACGCGCCGCCTTCGATCGTCACCGCGAACTCGAACGGGAACGCTTCGCGGCCGGACGGGACGTTGAAGCGCACCACGACGCGCTCCTTGCTCGCGCCGCCGGCGGGCGCCGGGTCGACGAGCGGCTCGCGCGCGAGCGTCGCGGCCGCGCCGGCGCGCTGCGCCTTCGCGAACGTGATCGTGTGCGCGGCGAGCGTCTGGCCGTGGGCGCTGATCAACACGATCTGATCGGAGCCGTCGTCGCGCTGCGTCCAACCGTTCGTGACGCCGCGGATCGGGCGCTTGCCGCGCTCCGCGGAACGCAACGCGACGATGTACGAGCCGGCCGGAACGCGTGGCTCGAGGAGCGGCTCGCTGGTCGACAGCACGCCGAGCGGGATGGCGAGCTTCTCGGCGGAGGACTTCAGTCCTTTGATCGCGTCGGTCCACCCGCTGATCGGCGCGAACGCGATCGAACGCGCGCCCGTCGTGATGAAGCCGTTCGCATCGCACGACATCGACTCGACGGCGACCGCGCGGTCGAGATCGATCGGCCGATCGACGAACTGGTAGGCGCC
>CAZBOK010000095.1:0-13052 GCA_964493525.1 uncultured Phycisphaeraceae bacterium
GTCGCGGAGGAAGCGCGCGTGACGGCCGAGGTGATGGGCGCGCGCGTCGAGACGCGCTTCGACGTCGGCGTCGCGGGACTGCATCGGATCCTCGGCGAGCGCGCGTTGCTGCGCCGCGCCCGCGCGCTCGTCGTCGTCGCCGGGATGGAAGGCGCGCTCGCGAGCGTCGTCGGCGGTCTCTCGCCGCGCCCGGTCATCGCGGTGCCCACCAGCGTCGGCTACGGGGCGCACCTGCACGGCCTCGCGACCCTGCTCTCGATGATGAACTCGTGCGCGCCGAACGTCGCGGTCGTCAACATCGACAACGGGTTCGGCGGCGGATACATGGCCGCGCTGATCAACCGGCGCTGACGCGTCGCCGCCGCGCGGCAGCGGGGACCGCGCCGCTCGCTCGCCTGCGCCTCGACAGTCGCTCGCACGTCGTTTAGTCTCCGCGGTCCATGTCCACCGCGCCCAAAGCCCTGCTCGTGTTCGAGGACGGAACCGCCGAGGAAGGCCGCTCGCTCGGGGCCCCCGGCACGACGTTCGGCGAAGTCGTCTTCAACACCGCGATGTCCGGGTACCAGGAAGTCCTGACCGACCCGAGCTACCGCGGGCAGGTCGTGCTGATGACCTACCCGCTGGTCGGCAACTACGGCGTGAATCCGGACGACGTGGAGTCGACGAAGGTCCACGTGAACGGGTTCATCATCCGCGAGCGGTCGACCGTCCCCGCGAACTTCCGTTCGACCGAGAGCCTCGACGCCTACTTGAAGCGCAGCGGCATCGTCGCGATCGACGAGGTCGACACGCGCGCGCTCGTGCTGCAGGTCCGTGAGAAGGGCGCGCTCCGCGTCGGCATCTCGACCGAAGACCTCGACCCGAAGTCGCTCCTGAAGAAGGTGCTCGCGTCGCCGAAGACCGACGGCCGCGACCTCGCCCGCGAGGTCACGCGCTCCGACGTCGCGCGCTGGAAGATCGGGCTCGACGGTCCGTTCCTCCCGCATCTCGACGCCTCCGGCCCGACCTACCGCGTGGTCGCCTACGACTTCGGCATCAAGACCAACATCCTGCGCTCGCTGGTCGGCTCCAACTTCGACGTGACGGTCGTCCCCGCGATGACGCCGGCGAAGGACGTGCTCGCCATGGATCCGGACGGCGTGTTCCTCTCGAACGGCCCGGGCGACCCGGAGCCGCTCGGCTACGCGATCGATTCGATCCGCACCTTCATCGACAAGAAGATGCCGACCTTCGGCATCTGCCTGGGCCACCAGCTCACGGCGCTCGCGCTCGGCGCGAAGACCTACAAGATGAAGTTCGGCCACCACGGCGCGAACCAGCCGGTGATCGACCTCACGACCGGCAAGACCGAGATCACCTCGCAGAACCACAGCTTCGCGGTCGACTCGAACACGCTCGACCCGAAGAAGGCGCGCGTGACGCACAAGAACCTGAACGACGGCACCGTCGAGGGCCTCGAAGTCCTCGACGCGCCGTGCTTCACGGTCCAGTACCACCCCGAGGCGTCGCCGGGCCCGCACGACTCGATGTACCTCTTCGCCCGCTTCCGCGAGCTGATCGAGAAGGTCCGCGGCTCGGCGAGGTGACGCGCGTCAGCGCGCGACGATCCGCTCCCCGTCGACCGCGACGCCTTCGTGGCGCAGGAGCCACGCCTTCAATTCGACGCCGCCGCCGTAGCCGGTGAGTCGACCGCCCGTGCCGACGACGCGGTGGCACGGGATCACGATCGGGATCGGGTTGCGGCCGTTCGCCGAGCCCGCGGCGCGGAAGCCGCGCGGCACGCCGACCGCCTTCGCGACGTCGCCGTAGGTCCTGGTCTTCCCGAACGGGATCGCGCCCACGCAGCGCCACACCTTGCGGTCGTACTCCGCGCCGCGCGCGTCGAGCGGCAGGTCGAACTTCCTGCGCTTCCCCGCGAAGTACTCGCGAAGCTGCTCCTTCACGATCTTCATGCGCGGATCCGCGTCGCCGGGAGCGACCAGCGGGAGGTCGCCCATCCCGCGCCGCGCCAGCTCGCGGCGCACGGCGTCGAGGTCGCAGGGCGGCGCGTTCGGCAGGTCGATCCGCATCACGCCGCGCGGGCCGACCAGGACGCGCAGCGGACCGATGGGCGAGAGCATCTCGCCGTGCGCGACGGACTCGGACTTCCAGATCGACGCGGACGCGCGCGGCTTGCGTTCGACGGCGGGTTTCATCGCGGGCTCCTTCGACTCGCTGACGACGCGGCGGGCCGCACGGTCGTGCGCACGTGCGGAGGAAGTCGTGACGATCGGTCGCCGGCAAACGCGGCGACGCTCGCACGGCGAAGCTCGCGAAATCGCGGCGCGCCGCACGGAAGCGCGCGCACGCGCGAGCGCCGCACGATCAATGCGCATCGGCCGGGATCGCGTCCGCGGCCGCCGCGACCGTTTCTCGGTCCACGCCCGACAGCTCGCGCAGCGCCTTCAGCGCGATCGCGCGCGCGGTCGCGAGGTCGCCGGCCCGCGTCGCGCCGCGGATGAGCGCCGCGCGCATCGCGCCGGACGCATCGTGCTCGATCAGCAGGTTCATCACCTGCGTCGCGTCGTCCGTGCGCCGCGCGCCGAGCAGCGCCTCGAACCAGCGGGCCTGGCGAAGCGCCGCGGCGCTGCATTGCCTTTCGTCGAGCACGCGCTCGCGCGTCAGCGAGCGCAGATCGGCGAGGATCGACCGCACGCGGCCCGGCACGTCCTCGATCCGCGCGCACGCCTCCGCATATTGGCGCGCCTCGATCGACGGCTGGAGCTCATCGAGGTCGGTCGTTCCGGCGACGACGAGCATCCGGTCGATCGACTTCAGTTCGCGGGTGGCGCGCAGCGCGACGTCCGACTCGATCGAGTGCGATGCCATTGCGGTCGCCTCGCGCCGCTCGACGAGCGCCTCGCGCGCGGGCGCGTATCGGCGGCCGAGCGTGGCGATGTCGAGCACGAGGAACGACGTGCGGACGCCGGCGAACGTCGGCGAGCGCTCGAGCCCGTGGTCGAAGCACCAGAGGTATTCGTCGAGCGCCTCGCGCTGCTTGCCGCGCGCGGCGAGCGCGCGGCCGTACTCGAGATGCCGCATCGGATCGTCGGGCGCCGCGTCGACCTTCTTCTTCTGGCGCGCGAGCGAATCGTTGCCCGCGACCGCGTCCTTCGCCTCCGACACGAACACGGTCGCGATGCGGTAGCCGATCAACCGGTCGAACTCCTCGCCGTTCGCGCGCACGAACAGGATGCTCGGGTACGCGAAGATGAAGAACTTCTCGGCGAGCGCCGTCTCCACCTCGGCGTCGACGCGGATCGCGACCGCGTTCGCGTCGATCCACTTGCGGACCGACGGATCGCGCCAGGTGGTTTCGTCGAGCATCCGGCACGGTCCGCACCAGGTCGTGTAGAAGTCGACGAGCACGCACTTGCCTTCGGCCTTCGCGGCCTCGCACGCCGCGGCGAACCCGAGCGGTCGGAAGGAATCGTCGTCGCCGGCGCGGGCGACGCACGGGAACACGAGCGCGAGGGACGCGGCGAAAGCGAGCGAGCGGCGCATCGGATTTCCCCGGCAACGCGTGCGGTGCGGATCGAGACGCTACCACGCGCTGGTTCCGATCGCGGCCGGCTGACAAGATGCGCCGCGGGAGCTCGTGACCATCCGCGCCCAGCAAAACGACCGACTCGCCACGATCCTGATCGGACTCGCGCTGATCGCGGGCGCCGCCTTCCGCACCATCGGCATCGACGGCCTCGCGCTCACGCATTGGGACGAAGGCTCGTACGTCGCGGGGCCGCTGCACCTCGGGCCGTACGCGCGCGGCGAGCCGGTCTGCCTGTATGCGCCGCCGCTGTATCCGCTCTTGAACCGGATCGCGCTGTGGTTCGCGCACGGCGACCCGCGCGCGGCGATCGGCGTGTCGGCCCTGTTCGGGATCGCGGGAATCTTCGCCGTTGCGGCGTTCACACGGCGCGCGTTCGGCGGCGCGGCGGGCGTCGCCGCGGCGTGGCTCATGGCGCTCGACCCGCTGCAGATCGCCCACTCGCGGATGGCGCTGACCGAAACCACGTTCACGGCGCTGGCGCTCGCGCAACTCGCGCTGATCGCGCGTGCGTTCGAGAAGGCATCGGTCGCGAGCGCGATCGGCGCCGGCATCGCGGCCGGACTCGCGACCGCGACCAAGTATCACGGCGCGTTCCCGCTGCTCGCCGGCGCGGCGGTCGGCGCCATCGACGTGGGCCGTGCTGTGGCATCGACGCGCTTCGTGCTCGCGATCGCGCGGCTCCGGATGCTGGTGATCGCCGGCCTCGCGGCCGCGCCGTTCATCGCGTGGGTCGCGTTCGACATCCGGTCGACCGCCGGCTTCGAGCGGTTCCTTGCCGATCGCGCGACGTGGGTGAACGGCCTGCACGCGTGGACACTGCGTCGCACCGCGGTGTTCTTCTTCGAGACCCTCTCACGGTTCGGCACGATCGAACTCCTCGTGCTGTTCTCGATCGGTGTGGTCCTGTTCCTCCGGCTCGCCGAGTGGCGCCGCGCGTCGAGCGCGACGCTCGCGCTCGTCAGTCCGTTCGTGTTGTTCGTCGTGCTCGTCGCGTATCGGAACTACGTGCGCCTGATGGTGCCGCTCGACGCCCTCTTGATCCCGTGCGCCGCGTTCCTGGTCGCGGACTTCTCCGGTTTCATCGTCGCGCGCGCGGCGGCGACAGCGCGCAAGATCTCTTGGGAAGCGGTCGCGGCCGGCGTCGCGATCGCACTCTGCATCCGTCCCGGCGCGCACGCGCTCGAAGCCGTGCGCTTCCGCGGCGACGGGTACCCGCGCATGGCCGACGCGCTGCGCTCGCGCTTCCCGTCCGGCGACGCGCCGATCGTGTTCGTCGGGCAGCACTCGCTCTACCCGTACCTCACGCCCGCGCTCGCCGATCGCGTGATCTCCGTGAAGGAACCGCGCGGCCTCGCGCTGATGGACAGCGGCGAGTTCGAGTGGCTGCTCACCGATCAGGACCCCGCGCGCAACGTGACCGTCGCGGATGCGTGGGCCCGCATTTCGAATCACTTCGAAGAAGTGCTCGCGATCGACAACCCGATGCCGCCGGCGATCACGTTCGACCGACTCGGCAGCGATGGGCTCGATCGCGTGCGCGCGAACCGCGACGACCCGTCGCTGCGCTGGGAGACGAAGCTCCGGTTGTTCCGCGTCCGTCGCTGAGTTCCCACCCCGCGAGCCGGGATGCGAGCCGCGGCTCCGCGCGGAACCTCGGTTGCAAGTCCGCGCGGCTCGGACGCTCGCTGTTCCGCAACGGGTCGCGCAGCCCCCCTTCTCGCGCGCGCCTACAGCATCGCGAGCGGGTCGACGTCGAGCAGCACGCGCACGGCTTTCGGCAGGTTCGTCTGCGCGCGCACGATCTTCACGAAGCGCGTGATGCCGAGGCGCTCCTTCGCCTTCGCGACGATGTGCATGCGGTACTGATCGTTGATGACCTCGATCGGCGCGGGCGCGGGGCCGAGGAGCTCGGTCGTCTCGTCGGCGAGCCACTCGCCGAGGAGGTTGCGCAGGCGCTCGGCCGCCGCGTGGACGGACGGACGGTTCTTGCCCTGGATCACGACGCGCGCGATGTGGCCGAACGGCGGGTAGCCGTCCTTCGCGCGCGCGCGCAGCTCGAGCTCGGCGAAACGCTCGAAGTCGTGGTGCAGCGCGAGGCGGATCGAGAAGTGTTCCGGCTCGTGCGTCTGCACGATCACGCGGCCGCCTTTCGCGCTGCGGCCGGTGCGGCCGGCGACCTGCGCGACCATCTGGAAGGTGCGTTCCGACGCGCGGTAGTCCGGTAGATGCAGCGTCGTGTCGGCGGAGACGATCCCGACCAGCGTGACGTTCGGGAAGTCGAGGCCCTTCGCGATCATCTGCGTCCCGACCAAGACGTCGATCTCGCCGGCGCGGAAGCGCGTCAGCACTTCCTCGTGCGCGCCGCGCGCTTTCATCGTGTCGGAATCCATGCGAGCGACGCGCGCGCGCGGGAGCGCGTACCGCACCTCCTCCTCGACGCGCTCGGTGCCGAAGCCGCGCAGCCGGAACGGCGTGCGGCAGGTGGTGCAGTACTGCGGCAGGGGGCGCTCGAAGCCGCAGTAGTGGCAGAGCACGCGGCCGATGCGGCGGTGGAAGACCAGCACGATGTCGCAGTGCTCGCACTTCTCCGGCGTGCCGCATTGCGCGCAGATCGCCGAGGTCGCGTAGCCGCGGCGGTTCAGGAACAGGATGACCTGCTCGTTGCGCGCGACGTGCTCGCCGATCGCGAGGCGGAGGCGATCGGTGAGCACGCGCGGCTTGCCCGGCACGGCGACGACCTGGCGGAGATCGGCGACGATCGCTTCCGGCAGCGTGCCGCCGCCGACGCGCGCGGGGAGGCGCAGGAGCCGGAGCCGCCCGATGTTCGCCTTGCGCCACGTCTCGAGCGACGGCGTCGCGGTGCCGAGCACGAGCACGGCGCGCTCGAACCGCGCGCGCGCCCAGGCCGCGACGCGCGCGTCGTAACGCGGCGTGTTCTGCTGCTTGAACGTGTTCTCGTGCTCCTCGTCGATCACGATCAGCCCGAGCCGCGGCGTCGGCGCGAAGATCGCCGAGCGCGCGCCGATGACGACGTCGGCTTCGCCGCGCTGGATCCGCCGCCACTGATCGTGCCGCTCCGCGTCGGTCAGGTGCGAATGCAGGACGGCGACGCGCGGGAAGCGCGACCGGAACCGCGCGACGGTCTGCGGCGTGAGCGCGATCTCCGGCACGAGGACGATGCCCTGCTTGCCGCGCGCCACGCAGTCTTCCAGCGCGCGCAGATAGACCTCGGTCTTCCCGCTGCCGGTGACGCCGAACAACAGGAAGCCCGCGCTCGCTCCGGACGCCTGCGCGCGCACGATCGCTTCGATCGCCTCGAGCTGCGGTCCGGTGGCTTCGTGTCGCGTCGCGCGCTCGACCGGCGCGGCGAACAGCGGATCGCTCACCTGCGCTTCGCGCACGATCGCGACGAACCCGCGCTTCGCGAGGCTCTTGATCGGCGACTCGCCGACCTTCGCGCGCGATGAGAGCTCGGAGAGCGGCAGCGGCCCCTCGGCATCGGCGAGGATGCGCAGCACGCGCGCCATCTTCTGCTTGGTCGGCTTCTCGGCCTCGAGCCGCGCGATCGTCTCCGCGACTTCCGCCTCCGCGATCGCGAGCCGCGCGACCGGGATCATGCGGCGACGTCCGCCCGTCTTCACCGCGAACGGCAGCGCCGCGTCGAGCGCTTCGCCGAGCGTCGCGCCGTAGCGGCGCGCGAGGAAGCGGCAGGTGCGCAGCATCGACGTCGTGAACAGCGGCTCGGCCGAGAGCAGCGTGTCGATCGACTTCACGTCGAACTCGGGGGATCGATCGCGCACGGCGACGCAGGTCCCGCCGACGCTCCGCGACCGGAACGGCACCCGCACCCGGACGCCCGGCCGCACCCGGTCACGGAGGGGCTCGGGGACCGCGTAGGTGAACAGGCGGTCGACCGGGAGATTCAGCGCGATGTCGGCGAAGGCGACCATCCGACCCTCCATTAAAGGAGGAGTCACGGAGGACGGCGACACGGAGGCGCCACGGGCGGCGGCGACCACGATGCGGGGGCTGCGCCGGCAGCCGACGTGTCGATGCGGCGCTGCGCGCTGCCGCGGCCTGCGGCGGCGGTTTCCGACCGCCCCAGAATCGTCTCCCGCATTGCAGGGAACGGGTCGCGCCGGTCGCGCCGGCGAACGGTTCACGAACTTGAAAGAAAAACGGAAATGGTAACGGAGGGTCCCGAGAGGCCGGCCGATAGGGGGTGTCCGGCGCGAGGAGGTGAATCGGCGTCTCTCAGGGAGCGCCGATTCCCCGTCACAGCCTCTCGTGCCTTCGGCAGCAGACCCGTAGTGCGCTTCGCGGATGCGAAGCGGAGGACGACCCCGTGCTCTTGTCGCCCGAAATTGATCTTGCTGCTCGCGGTCGATCCGCATCGACCGCGGCGAGCTCGCGTCCGCGAGGATGGCTGCCCCTGGCAGCGTTCCTCGCGACCACGTCGCTCGCCACCGCGCAGACCTCAGAAACCGATCCCGACGTCGCGCACGTCGCGATCATCTCGGAGGACACCGCCGCCGGCGAATCGCTGACGCTCCGCGTCGCGATCACGCCCGGCATGCCGATGATCGTCGTGATGAGCGCGCCCGCCGCGCCGGACGCCGTGCTCGCGATTCCCGCCGTGGCGAATGCCGACGGGGAGGTCGCGATCGGTGGCGTCCGCCGTGGCGATCTGCCACCGGAGGTGCTCGCGTCCGGCGTACTCGTCCGACTCGCGACGGTCGACGTCGCGTCCGGCGCCGTGCACGTGTCGGATCCGGTGACCCTCGCGATCCCCACCGAGACCGACGCGACCGGCGACGATGACCCGTCGGAGCCGGACGATTCGTCCGGCGCGTCCGACCCGCCGGATCCTTCGGGCGCCGGCGCTCCGACCGGAGCGCACGGCGCCGGCGGTCCGAATCCGAACGACGACTCGGACGACGAGGGCAGCGAAGCGCTGTCGACGCCGTCTGGTCCCAACACTGGAATGCTCCCGCCCGCGCTTCGAACGTCGGCGTCCGTGAGCAGCCTGGGCGGCCTTTCGGTCGCCACTATCGTCTTCCGAAATCACAACTCCCGTCGAGTGCTCTCGCATGATCAGCCCGTACCCATTCAGGGCAGCGGACACTGACAGCCTGTCGGGTCTCCGCACGGGCTGCCGTTCGATCGGCGCCCGGATGATGCGGCAGATCGTCAGAGCTGGCGGTCCCAAGCTCGTGCTCGAACGCGCGAAGGATGCGCGGGATGAGCTGATCGATGACGTCGCGGCGGTTGCTCGCGACGACGCGTCGCCGACCTCGCCGCGCGAGAAGGCCGCGGAGTTCATCGTCCAGCTTCGCGCCCGCCAGAGCGCGCCGCGCAGCGTGGTCGAGCTCGTCGACCGCGTCGGCGAGGCGGCTGCCCGCGCGCGGTATCGCGGCGCGCCGATCGTCGACTTCCTCTCCACGTGGCTCTACGTGACCGGAGAACAGTTCATCGCGGGCATCGAGCATCCGCTGACCGCGGTCGAGCTCGAGAGCGTTCACGAAGAAGTGTGGAGCCGCTTCCGCGCCAGCCTGCTCGAGGTCCTCGAGGCCGGCTGCGAACGGATCGCGCAGGGCCGCCGCTTCCGCATCGCGGAGATCTACCTCGCGCGCTTCCGCGTCGTCCGTGCGCGCAACGAGGAGCAGCGCCGCGGCGTCCACCTCGCGATCGGCGAGAACGGCGCGCTGCTCGACGACGTCACCGCGATCGGCGACGACCACGACTTCGTCGCGGCGGTCGCGGTCGACCTCTTCGCCCTTTCGCTTACGGACACGGGACAGCGCCTCCTCCTGGCGCAGCTCCCCGGCCCGAGCCTCGCGCGCGGTCGGCCCGGGTTCGACGGCGACCTGCAACGTCGCCTGTGGACGCCGTTGCGCGCGATCAAGAACGACCAGGCGTTCGAACGCTGGCCGAAGCTCGTGAAGGGCCTCGGGCTCACCGACCGCCAGGCGTTCCACGAACTGCTGCACGCCATCGCGACCCACCTGCAGCACACGTGGGAGTGGTTCTTCCCCGAGCAGCGGCCGTTCGGAACGGTGCGCGCCGAGCTGAAGCGCCTCGAGACCGCGATGCGCGCCGAATTGCCGGAGACGATCGCGCAGGAAGCGGTCGACCGCCACATCCAGGCTTGGACCGAGACGCTCGCCTTCATGGTGCGCCTGGCGAGCGAGGACGCGGAGCACGCGATGTCGACGCTGAAGCACGACGAAGACGACGCGCCGGGGGTCTTCTGAGATGGAACGCCGCACGGTCCGCACTGCCGACGATCGCACCGCGCCGCGCGCGCGAACCCACTGTCCCGAAGCGGACCGTGATCTGAAGGACCTGCTGCGGACGGCGCGTCCGCTCGGCGATTCGACAGAGCTGATCCAACACGCGACCCGTTGCCCGAGCTGTTTCGCGCGGCTGCGCGACCTGTTCCTCGCGACCGCGCCCGACGACTCCGATCCGATCCATCGCCTGATCGACGGACTGAACCACGCGGTGTACCGCCTCGCGAAGGCGATCCTCGCGACGCCGCAGAACGGCGGTGCGGCGGACTTCCGCTTCGACCAGGCTCCGGGCGCTCCGGCGCAGGCGGCGGAGGACGCGCTGGCGCGACTCACCGCGCTCGACGAGTACTCGAACGGCCGCAGCGCGCGTTCGTCCGAAGCGGCGCCGCTGAAAGAACTCTTGAAGGAGTCGGCCGGCACCAACGCGCCGACCACCGAGACCGCGGAGCAGTTGCTGCGGCGGAGCATCGCGATCGGCGGCCGCTACGGACTCGACGCCGCGAACCTGCTCGGCTTCATCCACTACCGGAACGGCGACCTCGACGGCGCAGAGCTCCTGTTCCGCACCGTGCTCGATCACTCGGCGGACAACACCTACGAGCGCGAGACGCAGGCCCACGCGATGAACAACCTCACCGGCGTGGAGCTGTCGCGCGGCGATCTGAAGAGCGCGATCCTCTGGTGCGAGCGCTCGCTGATGTTGAAGCAGCGCCTCCGCATGGACGTGCGCTCGAACTACCTGAACCTCTGCTTCTTCTGGCTCGAGCAAGGCACGCCGTACGGCATCGACCGCGCGCGCCACTACGTGCGCGAGCTGCTCGCCCTCGACGACGGCAAGAAGTCGATCGAGCAGGCGCTCGCGTCGACCGCGTACAGCTCGTGCCTCGCCGATTTCAAGAAGCACGGCTTCGACCGCGAATTCCCCGAGATCGCGGTGCACGCGAACGGGGCCAGAGAGAAGAAGCCCGAGCGCTCCGCCGTCGGCTGAATCGCGGCGGAATCCTTCCGTCGCTCGCGCTCGCGCGGCTCGATATCCTCCGGACCAATCGTCCATCCGAGGAGATCGCATGCTCGCGCCGCATCGCTTGTCGCTCGCACTCGCGTTGTGCGTCCGCGGTCGCGGTGATCGCCTTCGCGCAGAACCCCGTCGTTTCGACCCAGGCGAAGCTGAAGCAGGACCTCGCGATCTACCAAGTGGTCGCCGTGGGCGATCCGCAGGTCCTGTACACCGTGCCGGCCGGCTCCACCGTGAAGGGTTACGGGCCGAGCGACCTGACCATGCGCTTGAACCGGATCGGTTACCTGAAGAAGGACTGACGGCCCGCCGCCGAACGCTCGCGTGACCTCCTCCCGATCGTCGTCCCTCCTGCTCGTGTTGATCCTCGCCGCGTCGCTCGCGGCGAACACGATCGGGATCGGGTTCGCGATGCCGCGGCACTACGACCCGTCGGTCGACGCCGTGCATCCGGTGCTCTCGCTCGACGCGGCGCGCCACGCGTTCGGCGTGCGCAGCCCGCTGACGATCAAGTACCCGCGCAACCACCTGCTGATCGTCGGCTCGATCCAGCGCGCGTGGTTGTGGGCGCGCCACGGGTTCGCGGAGGGCGAGCGGAAGAACGCCGAGCTGATGGCGACGCTCGATTCGAACACCGGCGACGACTGGATCGAGCTGCGCGCGCGGCTCGCACCCCACGCCGACGTCATCGCCGAGCTGATCATCGTCGGCCGCGTGGTGTCCGCGATCGCCGGCACGCTGATCGTGCTCGGGGTCTTCCTGTTCGCGCGCGCGCTGTTCGGCGCGCCGTGCGGGTTGATCGCCGCCGCGCTCGCCGCGCTCTGCTACCCGATGGTGCACTACGCGCACACTCTGAACATCGACACGTTGTGGACCTGCTTCGGGATGTTCGCGCTGCACGCCGGCGTCCGCGCGGTGCAGACCGGCTCGCTCGCGCGGCTGTTCACGAGCGCGTTGTTCATGATGCTCGCCGTCGGCACCAAGGACTACGCCTACGGCTGGTTCCTCCTCACCGCGCCGCTGCTCGTCTTCCTGATCGTGCGGCCCGGCGCGCTCGCCGAGCCGGGCACGCTCCCGCGCCGGCCGCGCGTGCTCGGCGTGCTGTTCGTCCTCGTCCTCGCGCTCGCGGTGTATCTCGTGTCGCAGGGCGTTCCGTTCGATCGCCGCACGTTCGTGGATCACGTGAAGTTCCTGTTCAGCCCGACGGTGGACTCGTTCCGGCAGGTCGATCCGCACACGCTGTCCGGCCAGTGGGGCCTCCTGGTGCGCGTGCTGCGCGAGACGGTGATCGCGCTCGGCTGGCCCGCCGTCGCCGCCGCGATCGCCGGCTTCGTCGCGATGTTCCGCCGCGCGCCGCGCGCCGCGCTCCTCGTGGTCGTGCCGATCGTCTCCTTCGACGTCGCGTTCCTCGCGCCGATCGGGTTCACGTTCGTGCGCTTCCTGTTCCCGATCCTGCTCGGGATGCTGGTCGCCGCCGCATACGCGTGCGCGCTGCTCCTCGCGTCGCCGCGCACGCGCCCCGCCGGCGCGCTCGTCGTGCTGATCCTCGTCGGCCACGCCGGCTGGCGGACCGCGCTGCTCGTCGACATGCTGCGCCACGACCCGATCGACGCCGCGACCGCGTGGCTCGACAAGAACGTGCCGCCCGGATCGCGGCTGCTCGCGTGGTTCGACCTGCCGCTGCAGACGATCGAGCCGCCGCCGCAGGCGAAGAGCTACCTGTTCCAGAGCCTCGCCGACTCGCCGCCGGCCGACTTCGGCGTGCCCGACTTCTTCATCATGTCGCGCTACGACGGCACCGCGACCGTCGAGGATCCGCACCCGGAGGCGCTGCGGCCGGCGCCCGAGTTCCGCCGGTTCGGCGCGCGGCTCGTGCTGGTCGAGCGGTTCGATCCGCTGCACGAGCATCCGATCCGATCGCAGGCCGCATTCCAGCCGCACGTGTTCGTGTATCGCCGCGCGCAGTAAACTCCCGCGCTGCCGTGCGCACCGCGATCCGACGCCTCGCGATCCTCCTCGCGCTCACTCCGGCGCTCGCCGCGGATCCGTCGGACGTCGACGCCGATCGCTTGCCGCCGCCGACTCCGCGCACGATCGACTTCGTCGCCGACGTGATGCCGATCCTCGCGACGCGGTGCGTCGCCTGCCACGGTCC
>CAZBOK010000096.1:0-12849 GCA_964493525.1 uncultured Phycisphaeraceae bacterium
CTCGGGTACCGCATGATCTTCACGATGCCCGACAAGATGAGCCAGGAGAAGATCAACTTGTTGAAGGCGTTCGGCGCCAAGGTGATCGTCACGCCGACCGCGGTGACTGCTGACGACCCGCGCTCCTACTACTCGGTCGCAAAGCGCCTCGCGAAGGAGATCCCGAACGCGTTCTACCCGAACCAGTTCGCGAACCCGCAGAACCCGCAGTCGCACTATGAAACGACCGGCCCGGAGATCTGGGAGCAGACCGAGGGGAAGATCGACGTGCTCGTGGGCGGCATGGGAACCGGCGGCACCATCGCCGGCGCGGGCCGCTACCTGAAGGAGAAGAAGCCCGGCGTGAAGATCGTCGCGGCCGATCCCGAAGGCTCGATCTACTGCTCGGTGTTCAAGACCGGCGCGCCGAGCGAGCACCACACCTACAAGATCGAAGGCATCGGCGAGGACATCATCCCCGCGACCGCGGACCTCCGCGTCCTCGACGACGTCATCACCGTGAGCGATCACGTCGCGTTCAACACCGCGCGCCGGCTGTGTCGCGACGAAGGGATCATGTGCGGAGGCTCGGCCGGCGCCGCGCTCGCCGCCGCGCTCTGCTATTCCTCGTCGCTCCCGAAGGGGAAGCTCGTCGTCGTCGTGCTCCCCGACTCGGGCGAGCGCTACCTCTCGAAGTGCTACAACGACGCGTGGATGCAGGAGAACCAGTTCCTCGACGAGGGGATCGAGCAGACGGCGTTCGACATCGTGATGGCGAAGCGCGAGAGCCCTGACCGTTTCGTGTCGATCGGGCCCGACGAACCCGCGGCCGCGGCCGTGAAGCTGATGCGCAAGCTCGAGATCTCACAGATCCCCGTGCTCGACGCGGCGCAGAAGAACGTCGGCGTCGTCGAAGAGGACAAGGTCATCGACCTCCTGATCCAGAAGGCCGACCTCGAGCGCTTGAAGGTGAAGGACGTGATGAGCGCGCCGCTGCCGGAAGTCGACCTCTACGCGCACGTGAGCCAGATCTCGTCCGTCATCACGCGCGGCACGCCCGCGGTGCTCGTGAAGATGGGCGAGTGGTCGTGGTCGATCATCACCAAGTTCGATCTGCTGCATGCGCGCGTCTGACGCCGCGCGACCCCCCGCTCCCGCGGAGACTCGGAGAACAGAGATGCGCTTCGGCACCCGCGCCGTTCACGGCGGACAGAGCCCCGATCCCGCGTTCGGCGCGGTGATGACGCCGGTCTACCTCACGTCGACCTACGCGCAGGAGTATCCCGCCCGTCCGAAGGAGGACGGCTACGACTACTCGCGCGCCAAGAACCCGACGCGCACCGCGCTCGAAGCGAACCTCGCGGCGCTCGAGGACGCGAAGTTCGGGCACGCGTTCGCGAGCGGCCTCGCCGCGATCGGCGCGCTCGTGCACTGCTTGAAGAGCGGCGACCACGTCGTCGCGGGCAACGATCTCTACGGCGGCACGCGCCGGCTCTTCGACCGCGTGTGGGCGCAGTTCGGCGTGAAGACGACGTACGTCGATGCGTCGAGCGTCGACAACGTCCGCGCGGCGATCGTCCCCGAGACGAAGTTGATCTGGGTCGAGACGCCGACGAACCCGTTGTTGTCGATCGTCGACCTCGCCGGCGTCGCGCAGCTCGGCAAGGGGCGCGGCATCCTCCTCGCCTGCGACAACACGTTCGCGACGCCCTACCTGCAGAACCCGCTCGCGCTCGGCTTCGACGTCGTGGTGCACTCGACGACAAAGTACCTCGGCGGTCACTCCGACGTGATCGGCGGCGCGATCATGACGAACGATGTCGCGCTCTCCGAGCGGCTCTCGTTCCTGCAGCTCGCGGTGGGCGCGGTCCCCGGCCCGCTCGATTGCTTCCTCGTCCTGCGCGGCACGAAGACGCTGCATCTGCGCATGGACCGGCACTGCTCGAACGCGCTCGCCGTCGCGCGCTTCCTGCGCAGTCATCCGCGCGTGAAGCGCGTGTACTACCCCGGGCTCGAAGAACATCCGAACCACGCGGTCGCCAAACGTCAGATGCGCGCGTTCGGCGGGATCGTGTCGTTCGTGCTCGACACGAGCGTCGACCAGGCGAAGGACGCCGTGACGAAGACGGAAGTGTTCACGCTCGCGGAGAGCCTGGGCGGCGTCGAGTCGCTGATCGAGCACCCGGCGTCGATGACGCACGCGTCGATTGCGGCGGAGGACCGCCGCAAGATCGGCATCGACGATGGCCTGATCCGACTCTCGGTCGGCGTCGAGGACGCAGACGACCTGGTCGAAGATCTCCGGCGCGCGCTGCCGCGCTGACGTCAGCCGTTCACGGTGCCCGGGCTCGGCCCGTCGTCGTCGTCGTCCGAGTCACCGGCGGAGGGCGGCGCCATATCGGCGGCGGGTCCGGAAACGCCGACCTTCTCGCGCATCACGCGCCCCACCTTGAACTTGACGACCTTCTTGGGCGGAACGTTCACCTTCTCGAGCGTCCGCGGGTTCTGGGCGCGGCGTGCGCGGCGGAACTTCACCTCGAACACGCCGAAGTCCCGGAACTCCAAGCGATTGCCCTGGGCGAGCTCGTTGATGATCTCGTCCAGGAACATCTGAATCACTTCCTTGGTGACCACTTTGGTCTGGCCGGTCCGGTCAGCGATCCGATTCACGAGTTCCTTCTTCGTGATCGTGACCATCGTCTCTCCTTTTATGCGCGCCCTGAACCGCTCGCCGAACGTCAGAAACCTGCGCGTCCCAGTCCGAAATGCCCGAAGGCGAGAGCACGCTAGTTCCTGGTAAGGCACTGTCAAGCAAGATATTGCGCGGGTGGTTCGCGTGCGAAACGGTCACGTCGAGCGACGTGGCGCGCGGAGATCGCGCGTGTCGAGGACGAAGGTCGCCGGCCCTTCGTTCACGAGCGCGACCCGCATCGATTCCCCAAACCTCCCCTGCTCGACCGCCACGCCGCGTCCGATCAACGCCGCCGCGAGCTCCGCGATGAGCGCGCGCGCACGCTCCGGCTCTTCCGCGTCGTCGAATCCGGGACGACGTCCGCGCCGAAGATCCGCGAGCAGCGTGAATTGCGAGATCAGCAGGATGCCGCCGGCGACGTCGAGAACGCTGCGGTTCATGCGCCCCGCGTCGTCTTCGAAGACGCGCAGGTGCACGAGCTTGTCCGCGAGCAGCGGGACGTCATCGGCGGAGTCGCCGCGGCGCACACCCGCGAGCACGACGTAACCACGACCGACGCGTCCCACGACTTCGCCGCCGACGCGGACTTGCGCACGGCGCACGCGCTGCACGATCGCGATCATCGTCGCCGTAAGTCCCGTGTCACGGTCCGGCGCCGCTCCGTCGTGCGCGATCGCTCTCGAGCTTACGGCGCACTTCCTGCAGTCGCAGCGGCGCATAGAGGAGCCGGTCCGCGATCAGCGTGTCGTCTCCCGTGTTCGGCGCGCCGGCGCGGCTTCCCGCGTCGGCCAGGAACTCGACGAAGCACTGCTCGGCTTGCGGGTACTTCCCCATCTGATCGAGGTAGAGCTGGCCGAGGTTGAACTTCGCGAGCGGGTCGGAATACACCGAGCGATAGAGCCGCTCCGCGCCCTCGTAGTCGCGCTGCTCCGTGAGCCGCACCGCGAGGCCGATCGCCGCGGGCGCGAAGCTCGGATCCTGATCGAGCAGGAGTCGGTAGTGCTCCTCCGCGGCGTCCGGACGATCCAGCTCGCGGTGCAGGATCGACGCGAGCGCGTAGCGCGCATCGCGGTCGCCCGGTCGCGCGACGAGGTAGGCGGAGTAGTCGTCGCGCGCGCCTTCGAAATCCGCGAGCTGGTCGCGCACGCGCGCGCGGGAGAGCCGCGCTTCGATGAAGTCCGGCCAGCGGTCGAGCGCCGCGCTGAACTCGGCCTCCGCGTCTTCCATCTCGCCGGCACGCGCGCGGAGGCAGCCGTTCGCCCAGCGCGCCCAGTGGAAGTTCGGGTCGAGCGCGAGCGCGCGGTCGAGCTCCTCGCGCGCGGCGTCGCCGTCCAGGAGTCGCGCGAGGAGCACGTGCGAAGCGGTGTCGCCGTCTTTGGCGACCGCGGCGCGCGCTTCCGCGACCGCTGCGTCCTTGCCGCGCGCGGCGACGACGGCGTCCTGTCGAGCACGACGCGCGCGGAACCAGTGCGGCGCATCGGCGACGATCGCGTCGAGCGCCGCGAGGGATTCCGCTGCGCGCGCGGGATCACCGCTGGTCGCGGCCGCGAGTCGGGTCTCGAGCTCGCGCGTCGTGACCTCCGCCTCGGGCGGACCGAGTCGCGGAAGATGGCAGGACGAGAGCAGGACGAGGAGCGCCGCAGCCCCCGCGAACGACGCGGACCGCGCGAGTCGCTTCACTCCGACTTGATCTCCTTGCCCTCGGCGTTGAACGCCTTCGCATGGTCGTTCTCGACCAGCACGCGCTCGCCGATCACGTCGACGCCGCCCACCCCTTCCAGGTGCGCGAGGCCGTCGCCCACGACGCGGACGAGGATCGGGTTCGGGTTGTCGTTCAACAGCGTCACGTCCGACAGGCGCACCTCGATCCGTTCGCGCGCCTCGATGCGCAGCTCGCGGAACGACAGCGCGACGGGACGACCGCGCAGCGGATCGGAGTGGTTCACGAGCTCGATGCGCGTCGGCGTGACGGTCTTCGAATGGAGATCGGTGTCGACGATCGGCGCCATGTCCTTGCGGTAGTGCGTCACCGCTTCGACGATGACCCGATCCGCGCGGAGCGTCGTCGGCGTGTTGATGAATCGTTCGAAGCGGATCGCGTCCTTCGGCAGCACGACGATCTGCTCGTCGCTCGCTTTTTCGGTGACGCAACCGGTGGCGGAAAAGAGCGAAGCGCCGACTCCGACGACGAGCGCGCACAGGAACTGGACGTCGAATCGCACCGATTCCCTCGCGTCGTGAACGGTCGCGCGATTCTGCCGCGCTCCGCGAAAGCTGTCGAACGATTTCCCGATTGCGCGTTTCCGCGACCCCTCCGTATCTTCGCGCCGTTCGTTGTTTCGACAGCACGAAGTGCCCGGGGGCAATTCGTCAGATGGTCTCGAGGGTGACTGCGGCCCACCGGGGGCTTCGTCCCTGGGCGCGCGCCGGCGCGTATCTCGTCGCGTGCGCGCCGTTCCTCACGGCGTGCTCGTCGATCGAGGGCGACTTCGACGTCTCCCCGCTCTACCGCAGCGCCACGCACCCCGCGACGCACGTCACCGAGAACGACGCGGGCGGTCCGCTCGGGCCGTACGTCACCGACGGCCGCACCACGATGTGGGGAGTGCGGCCGCTGTTCTTCACGACGACGAAACCGTGGGACGAGTCCGCGCAGGGCGAGGAGTCCGCGACCTCGTTCATCGCGCCGTTCGGCAAGTACCACACGAATCCGCGCGCGACGATCTTCCGCTTCTGGCCGCTCATCTGGTGGGGACGACAGTCGACCGCAGGCGGCGCGGAGGACGTGAACTTCCTCCTGTTCCCGATCGTGATGTGGGGCTCGAAGACGCCGCCCGCGATCGGCAAGGGCGCGGGCGAGCGCGAGTCGAGCTACTTCGCGCTGTTCCCGCTCATCGGTCGCGCCGACCAGTTCCTCTTGTGGGATCGCTTCGAGTTCATCGGCTGGCCGATCTTCCAGCGGTTGACGAAGCGCGTGTTCGACGACGAGGAGCAGTTCTGGTCGGTCGCGTTGCTCGGCGGCTGGACGACCGGCGCACCGCGCGGCGGCTCGTGGCACATCCTGCCGCTCTACTACCAGAGCCTGTGGACCTATCCGCCCTATCGCGCGCCGCGCTACCCGAAGGGCGCCGACCCGTCGCAGCCGCTCCCGCGCTACGAGAAGTACTCGTACCTCTGGCCGTTCGTGCACCACCAGAAGCTGAACCTCGACCGCGAGAAGGGTCAGGAGACCGAGCTCTGGGCCGTGTGGCCGCTGTTCAAGCGCGAGTGGGCGTACGACCACGACTCGCTCACCATCCTCTGGCCGTTCTTCCGCATCAACAAGGAGTACCCGCTCGCGCGCGAGTCGGGTCAGGCGAAGCGCGAGCAGGAGGGCGCGACCGACGAGCAGGCGCGCAGCGAGGAGAACACGAACGAGCGCGAGGACTACGGCTCGCAGGTCGTCTACAGCCACCAGAAGACGATCGACTGGGAGCGCTACCGGATCCTCTTGATCCTGTTCGGCAGCTACCACTCGCTCCCCGAGGACAAGGAAGACCGCGTCGACTCGACCGCGTTCTTGCTGCCGATCGGGTACTGGAACCGGTACGAGCGTGAGATCAGCCGCGGAGCGAGCTGGGAAGAGGACGCGACCTACGCGCTCGTCCCGATCTTCCAGTGGCACACGCGGTATTGGCTCGACGTCGACAACGTCAACCCCGCCGATCAGTGGGACGACAAGGCGAAGCACACGTGGCATCGGAACGGGAAGATCGATCGCTTCGTGAAGATGTGGCCGCTGTTCAGTTACGAGGACGGCGCCGACGGTCGCGCGGACTTCCAGACGCTCGTGTTCTTGCCGCTGCGCCTCGACAAGTACGTGAAGGACTTCAACGACGCGTACGGCTTCCTCTGGAACCTCTATCGTCGGCAGGCCGGTCCGATGCCGGACGGAAGTGCCGGGGGCTGGACGCGGCACACGGCGATCTTCAATTTGTTCAAGGCCTACACCGATCCCCGCGAGACGACGGTGAGCATTCCGCTGATCTGTACTTGGCGGACCGTGCAGGAAGGCTCTGAGACGAAGTGGACCCGGCGGTTCATCGCCGGGTTGTTCGGCATGGAGGGCAGCGACGGTCCGGGAGGTTCGACGACGGCGCTGCGTCTGTTCGGCTTCAAGATCCCGCTCGGCTGATCGCGCGCGGTCGCGGTCGGTTCGTGCGGGTCGTGTCGTGACGAAGGTGTTCGGAACACGGGACGGAACTTGGAACTCATTCGGATCACACGGCAGTTCGTGAGCGAGTCGGTCGACGGCGCCGGCTTCACCGTGCGCTTGATGGTGCAGGCGATCGCGCGCTTCCCGCACGCGCTCCGCCGGTTCCGCATGCTGCTCGACCAGCTCTACATCTGCGGCATCAAGCCGCTGCCGGTCGTCGTGATCGTCGCGATCTTCACCGGCATCATCCTCGCCTACCAGACCGGCCTCGAGCTCGACCGCTTCGGTCAGCGCGAGAAGATCGCGGACATCATCGGCATCGTGCTGTGCCGCGAGATGGGCCCGTTCATCACCGGCATCATCCTCACCGCGAGCGTCGGCGCCGCGATGGCGGCCGAGCTCGGCACGATGCGCGTCTCGGAAGAGATCGACGCGATCGAGGTGATGTCGATCGACCCGGTCGACTTCCTCGTGATGCCGCGCGTCCTCGCCCTCGCGTTGATGTGCCCGCTCCTGTGTTTCCTGGTCGACATCGTGGGCATCATCGGCGGCGGCTTCATCTCCGAAGCGCAACTGCAGATCCCGTGGCACCTCTACCTGCGCGGCGCGCGCGAGTCGCTCATGGAGCCCGCGAAGCTGATCCCGCTGCCGAAGGACCTCTTCACCGGTCTGCTCAAGGCGCTGATCTTCGGGACCACGATCGCGTCGGTCGGCTGCTCGGTCGGTCTGCGGACCGCGGGCGGCGCGCTCGGCGTCGGTCGTTCGACGCGGCGCGCGGTGGTGATCAGCTTCATGCTCGTGATCATCTTCGGCTACTTCCTGACCTGGTGCTTCTACCCGTGATCACACTCGAGAAGGTCAGCAAGTCGTTCGGCGGCCGCCGCGTGCTGATGGAGCTCGACCTCCACGTCGAGGAGGGCGAGACGTTCGTGATCATGGGCCCGTCCGGCATCGGCAAGAGCGTCACGCTCAAGCACATCGTCGGGCTCCTCACGCCCGACTCCGGCCGCGTGCTCGTGAACGGCCTCGAGATCTCGGCGACGTCCGGCCAGGCGCTGCGCACCGCTCGCCGCGAGATCGGCTTCCTGTTCCAAGGTGGCGCGCTGCTCGACTGGATGTCGGTCGGCGCGAACGTCGCGCTCCCGCTCCGCGAGGATCGCGCGCACAAGAAGTCGAACGAGGAGATCGAGAAGATCGTCAAGGACACGCTCGCGCTCGTGAACATGGCGAGCGAGCGGCACAAGTTCCCGTCGGAGATTTCGGGCGGCATGCGCAAGCGCGCCGCGCTCGCGCGCGTGCTGGTCGCGAACCCGCGCATCATCCTCTACGACGAACCGACCGCGGGCCTCGACCCGCGCATGTCGCAGACGATCACCAACCTGATCAACGACGTGAAGCAGAAGTTCGGCGTCACCGCCATCGTGGTGACGCACGACCTGCCGCACGCCTACGAAGTCGCCGACCGCATCGGGATGATGCACCTCGGCAAGCTCATCGAAGTCGGCACGCCGGAGCAGATCCGGCAGACCAAGAACCCCATCGTCCGCGACTTCATCGAAGGCCGCCCCTTCGTGTCCGTGGACGAAGAAACGAAGCTCGGACTGACCCGCTGATCGGGTCGGGAGCACGGAGGAGTCGTCGTGGCCAGATCGTCGCGATCGCGTGACCTCATCTTCGGCGTGCTGTTCTTCGGCACGCTGATCGGTCTCGGATGGGTCACCACCCAACTGCGCACGTTCCCCGGCATGGGGAACCCGACGCACCTGAACGTCCTGTTCGAGGACGTGAACGGCGTGCGGAAGGAGGACTCGGTCCTCGTCTACGGCACGCGCTACGGCCGCGTCAGCCAGGTGCTGCCGATCAAGCGCGAGGCGTGGCAGGCCACCGGCCGCACGCTCACCGGCCCGACCGGCAAGGCGTTCACGCCGAACGTCCTGCTCGTGATCGAGCTCGAGTACCCGGTGACGCTGCGCCAGGGGTACCGCATCCACGCCGAGGACCAGAACCTGCTCGGCGGCAAGGTCGTGACGATCGCGCCCGGCGAGCCGTCGGCCACGCCGATCGCCGACGTCGGCCCCACCGACACCGACCTCCTCGACCCGTCGGTCGCGACCGACCTGAAGAAGGTCGTGCTGATCGGCGACATGAAGCCAAGCCCGCTGATGGCGCTCGGCAAGCTCGTCGAGGACAACCTCGACAAGGTGAACCAGATCGTCGACAACGTGGTCGAGGGCTCGAAGGGTCTCGACGACAAGAACGGCAAGGGGATGCTCGGCTACCTGCTGACGAACCCCGACGCGCGCAAGTCGGCGATGAACGTCATGCAGCGCCTGAACGACCTCGCCGACCAGACCGGCAAGGCCGACAACATCATCCACGACCTGTTCCATCCGAGCCCGCTCAAGGACAACCTCGACGCCGGCGTGAAGAACCTGCGTGAGTTCACCGACGACGCCCGCAAGCCGGGCGCGCTCCTGAACGAGCTGGTGTCCGCCGACTCACAGTTGAAGAAGGACATCGACTCCGCGGCGTCGAACATCAGCAAGATCACCGAGGACGCGCGGCGCCCCGGCACGATGATCTCGGAACTCACCGACAACGGCCCCGACGCGCTCGGCGGCAAGATCAAGTCGACGATCGACGACGTGAAGGGCACGTTCGCGTCCGCGCGCCAGTTGATCGAGGATGGCAAGCGCAACCAGGGCTCGGTCATCTACGCGCTCGCGTACGGCGACCTCGGCACGGTCGCGCGCAACGCGCTCTCGAAGATCGAGTCGACGGTCGACAAGGTCGACAAGAACATCGTCGATCCGATTGGCAGCTCGAAGGGCGCGCTCGGCTACATCATCAACGACCCGGAGTCGCGCGTGAAGCTCGACCGGTTGCTGTCGACGACGCTCGGCATCATCGAGGACGCCCGCGAGGCGGCGCCGATCACGAGCCTCGGGTCGTTCATCTTCGGCGGGTTCTGATCGAGGGATCGGCGTCGTGATCGAACGACTGCGAGCGCTGCTCTGCGGATGCGGGGTGGCGCTCGCGGTGTTTTCGGGGCTCGCGACCGGGTTGCCGTGGGCCGCGTGGTGCGCGCTCGGCGCCGTGTTCGTCGCCGCGTGCGTGCGGCGGCCGCTTGCGCCGCTCCACGTCGGGACCTTCCTCGCGGGCATCGCGCTCGGCGTCGCGCTCGCGCCGGACGCATGGCTGTCGATCGGGTCGGAGTGGACGATCGCGATCGGGGGCACGGTTGCACTCTCGGGCTGCGCCCTGCCCGGAACACAAGCCACGGACTTCTCCCCACGTTCGCTCGCGTTCACCTCGTGCGCGGCGACCGCAGCCGCTGCCGCGACTCTTTCCGCACGCGACGTCACGACGATCACTCTGCAGCTCTCCGGCTACAACGCATCGGTCGCCGCGACCGCCCTCGTCACGCTTGCATCGATCACCGCGATCTCTGCCGCGCTCACGCGGTTCGTCGCCAACCGCCACCCCAAGCTCATGCGAGCATCGCTCGTCGTGCTGCCGATCATCGCTGTCGTCGCAATCCACTTCGTACCCGTCGACTCCGCCCGAATGGACGACGTCGAAGAGCTGACGGACAAGCTGCACACGACCGACGCATCGCGTGCGGACTTTCTCGGGAGCGTCGCCTTGTTCGTCCTCATGACGGGCGGCGTCGCGGCGGCGGCGTTCGGCGCGACGCTGGGTGCGGCACTCGCGACCGCCTGTCGCTGGTCCGGACTCGCGATCCCGGCTTTGCTTCTCGGCGGCTCGGTCGGCATCGCGTTGCAGAACGTCTATGCCAGCGTCGTCGCCGCGACGATCGTGGCTCCAGCGGCGTTCGCGCTGCTGCCGTTGGTGATACGGCGAAGGCCACTCATGCTGCTCGCGCTCCCGGCTGCGGTCGCGATCGGCAGCTACGCGACGGCTCCTCGATGTTGGGTGCATGCCGGCGGAAGCGCGTCGCTCCGGTCTCCGCTTGGGAACCCGCAGATGTTCCGTGCTTGGGTCGCCACGAACTTCGCGCACGAGAAACGGCACGCGATCGATCTCGAGTTCGTCGATCGTGTCGAACTCGCCATGCTGTCTCGCTTCGATTCCGCCAACTTCGTGTATTTCGCACGCGGATACCTGCCGGATGAGGATCCGCACTCCTATCACGGCCCTCCGCTGTTCAGATTCAACCTCGCCGTGTCGCTTCCCGCGGCGTCCGGGCTCGACAGCGGTTCGCGCACGCCGCGTTGGGAGCGCTTGCTTCTGGAAGGTGAGCGCGACCGCGGTTGCCTCTGGCAGCCGCTCACCGCGCAGAACCTCCGATTCATCCTGCGCAACTCGCGAGCGCCCTCGGCGTTCGTCGACGCCCCGACTCCCGAGTTCGACCAGCGATTCCGGCTCGATCTGACCGCCGCCATCGATGATGCGGACATCTCGATGGAGCGGCGGCTCTGGCGCGCGGCGCCGAGCGTCGTGAGCGAACGGCTCGAAAGATTCCGCGCGCGGCGTTCCAGTGCGATCTGGTCCGACCTGATCAAGCTCTGGCGTCGTCGCGAATGGGACTACGACGATGCGTCGATCCGTCACGCATTCGGCACGGTCCTCCTCGCCGATCGCCACGGCCAACGGGCGCTCGCGGGGATCAACGAGATCGCGCGGTCGTTCGAGCTGCGTCTCGTGAACTTCGACGCGTTCGTCGATCGCGACGCGGCGCTCCTGTTCGCGGCGGCGCGCGGGCTGCGCAAGTGGTCGCAGTGGGGTCCGCTCGACGCGAACGTCGAGGTGCGCAAGTCGGCGGCGCGGCTGTCCGAGATCGACGACCCGCTCTTGCGCGCTCGCGAGCTGCGCGTCATCGCGACGGCGGAGCGCGCCGATCCGAGCGCGCATCGATCGGCGGCGGCGCACCTCGCGGAGGCGCGCGCGCTCGACCCGTACGACACGAACGTGATTCGCGAACTCGCGCGCCTCGCGCTCGCGGACGGCGACGTCGCCGCGGCGCGGGCCGCGGCCGACGACGCGGTCGCACTCGATCCTCTCGAACCGGAGAGCCACCTGCTCGCGGCACGCGCGGCCGCGAACGTCGAGGAACGCCGCGCGTCGGTCGCGCGCTACCTGCGCCTGTCGGGCGCCGCGCTCGACCTCAGCTCTTCCGCGCCAGCCCGATGAGCGACGCGCCGACCGGCAGGTCGAACGCGAGCATCAGCCGCGCCTCGATCCGCATCAACATCGACAGCGTCCACTCGACGAAGCGCGGGATCGGCACGTTGAAGTCCGACGTCGCCGGCTTGTTCTTGCCGAGCAGTTGGCGCAGCTTGCGGAACACGAACAGGGGCGGGGTCAGGAACATCGAGTAGTAGGAGAGCCGCTCGATCGTGAGCTTGCGGTCGGTGAGCTTCCGCTTCAGCTCGGGCTTGCGGTAGCGGCGCAGATGGTGGAACGCGTCGTCGTGCGGGCTCCACAGCGACATGAACGCCGGCACGGTGCAGATCAGCGCGCCTTTGCGCGCGAGGATGCGTGCGACTTCCGTCATCGACGCGACGTCGTCCGGGAAGTGCTCGAACGCGTCGAGCGCGAGCACAAGGTCGAACGAGCCGTCCTGGAACGGCATCGACTGCGCATCGCCGCGGACGATGCGATCGATGCCGCGCTTCTTCGCGTACTCGATCGTCTCGTTCGAGATGTCGAGGCCGCGGATCGAGCCGAGGTCGGAGAGGAAGCGGAACGACATCGCGGTGGCGCACGCGACGTCGAGGATGCGCAGCGGTCGGCCGAGGTCCGCGCGCACCTTCTCCGCGAAGCGGCGCACCAGCCGGCGGCGCGCCTGGAACCACCAGTGCGTCTCCTCGATGTCGTACTGAACGGCGAACTCGCGCGGGTCCATTCGGTCTCGATCGGTCCTCGAGGATGCGGTGGATGCTTCGATCGGCGGTTCGCGCGCGGAACTCGAGCACATTGCGCCGGGCGGCGCAGGCTACCGCGCGCGGCGTGAATCATC
>CAZBOK010000097.1:0-12791 GCA_964493525.1 uncultured Phycisphaeraceae bacterium
ACGAGTCCCGCGCCGGGCGACTCGGTCGCGACCGGCGACGATCGCGTCGCGCTCGAAGGCAAGGTGCCCGCGGAGTTCGAAGGCAGGTTCGTCGACTTCGTGATCCGCACGCGCGCCGACCGCGCGCCGCCGTCGTCGCTGCCGCCGACCGCGATCCCGGAGCTGAGCTACCCGGCGCTCCTGTCGCCCGGCGTCCTGTCCGACGGCGTGACGTCGCGCATGGAATCGGTGCGCCTCGAATCGGAGTCGCTCGTCGCCGACCTCCTCGACCGATTCGACGAGACCGTCGCGAACGACGCCGAGCTCGAGCACGTCGTCATCCCTGCGTTGCCGCAGCTCGCTTTCGCGATCGAGACGCACGCGGACGGCACGACCACGCTCTTGCCGAACCAGGCGACGGGCACGACGAGCGCGTTCGAAGCATTGAACGACGCGGAGCACCCGCGCGCGGCGCGGGGCGGTCCGCGCGCCGCGATGTTCTTCGGCACCGACTGCACGCTCGCGCGATTTCCCGTCGACGTTCCGAAGGACGGTGCGACGCTCGCGTTCGCGATCGGCGTCGACTGGCGATCCTTCGGCATCGCGCCCGCGGGCTTCACGGTCGAGGCGGACGGGACCGAGATCTTCGACGAGACGCTCGATCCGGGGACGCGGCCGGAAGATCAGGGCTGGCGCGAGTGCCGCGTCGACCTCGCGGAGTACGCCGGCCGGCACGTCGTCCTCGCGTTCTCCGGCGCGCCCGGAGTCGGTCCGTCGCGCACGATCGAGCGCGTCGAACAGAAGCCGCTCGGGCCGGGCGAGCGGTATCGACTCGAAGTGAAGGCGGTGCGCGGCGCGTTCGCCGAGCCGCGTGTCCTGCGCAAGACGAGCGTTCCCGCGCGGCTTGCGGCGACCGACCGGCCCAGCGTGATCGTCGTCAACGTCGAGGCCTTCCGTGCGGATGCACCGTCGTTCGCGGGCGGCCCGGACGGCATCACGCCCGCGCTCGATCGACTCGCGGCGGAAGGGACGCGGTTCGCCGACTGCATCACCGCGGCGCCGTGGACCGCGCCGTCGGTCGCGTCGCTGTTCACCGGCCTCTACCCGCAGAGCCACGGCGTCGAGTCGTACGAGAACATCACGCTCGCCGCGTGGAATCGGACGCTCGCCGAGGAAGCGTCGGCCGCCGGTGTGACTACCGCGGCGTTCGTCTCGAACGATCTCCTCTCGCCGCGGCACGGATTCGACCAAGGCTTCTCGACCTTCCTGCTCGCGCCGTACGCGAACGCGCGCCAGCTCGAAGGTGCGTTCGCCGACTGGCTCGCGGGTCACGCGGACGTGCAATTCCTCGCGTACCTCCATCTGTTCGAGCCGCACGATCCGGCGAACGCGCCGGGCGACGATCTCGATCGCTACGTGCCGGCCGAGTTGAAGGGCAAGGACGCCGGCGCGGCGCTCGGTCGGATCACCAAAGCGATCCACGACGGCGCGCCGCCGGGACGCGACGACCCCGACGTGCGCCTCCTGCACGGCCGGTATCTCGGCGAAGTGCGTTACTTCGATCGTCAGCTCGAGCGTCTGATGGCATTGATCGAGCGCACCAAGCTCGCAGGGCGCGTGGTGGTCGTCGTCACCGGCGATCACGGTGAGGAGTTCCTCGAGCACGGGCTGATCGGGCACGGCTCGCACCTGAACGTGGAGAGTGTGCACGTCCCGCTGGTCGCGTGGGGGCCGGGGATTGTCCCGGCGGCGAACGTCGTCGGTGCGACCGTCGAACAGCCGCAGCTCTTCGCGACGATTCTCGGCTGGCTCGGCGTCGATTTCGATCGCTCGCGCGCGCGCCCCGCGCTCGGCTTCGACGGACGCGGGACCGGCGCCGCCTACTCGGTGACCGCGCAGGGAATCCGCCGCATCGAGGGCACCGACATCGTCACGCGGGCGTTCCACGCGCTCTACACGCCGAAGTGGACGCTGATCCACTCGCCCGCCGGCGCCGCGCCGCAGGATGGCGCGCAGTGCTGGCTCTTCGATCGCGGGACGGACCCCGCCGGCCTCGCGGATCGCATCGGCTCGCCGCCCCCGGAGCTGACGGATCTGAAGCGACAGCTCGAGCGCGTGCATGCGGCCGCCTGCGCGGGACGGAAGGCGCAGCGGAAGAGCGTGCTCGACGTGGCGATGAACCAGAGCGGCTACATCGGCGGCCCCTCGGCAGATGCTCGCGGCGCGCTCGATCTCGAGCACGGCTGCGGTTCGAAGTGATTGACGCTCCTGGGACGCCGACCTACCATCCCCTTTTCACCGTAAAGGAGAGGCCGACAGACCGACCATGCCCGTCACTTGCGTCATCGGCACTCAATGGGGGGATGAAGGCAAAGGGAAGATCATCGATCTGATCGCCACGCGCGCCGACCTCGTGGTCCGCTACCAGGGCGGTGCGAACGCCGGCCACACGGTGCGCGTGAAGGGCGAGCAGTTCGTCTTCCACCTGATCCCCTCCGGAATCCTGCACGGGAAGATGAACGTGATCGCGCACGGCGTGGTCGTCGACCCCGAGCAGTTGATCAAGGAGATCGACGAGTTCACCGCCCGCGGCGTCGCCGTCGACGGACACCTGTTCGTGTCGAACCTCGCGCACGTCGTGATGCCGTATCACAAGGTGCAGGACCAGCTCTCCGAGGGGAACCGGGGCGGGCAGAAGATCGGCACCACCGGCCGCGGCATCGGGCCATGCTACGCCGATCGCGCGCACCGCTCCGGCATCCGCGTCTTCGAGCTGATGAACACCGATCATTTCGCGAACCGCGTGCGCGCGAACCTCGCCGAGAAGAACCGCGTGTTCCAGGCGCTCTACGGCGCCGAGCCGATCGACCCGGACCGCGTGATCGCCGAGTACACGAAGTACGCGGACCGCTTGCGTCCCTTCGTCTCCGACACGGTCCGGCTCCTGCGCCGCGCGCTCGACGCCGGCAGTTACGTGTTCGTCGAAGGCGCGCAGGGTCTGCTCCTCGACGTCGACTTCGGCACCTACCCCTACGTGACGTCGTCGAACTCCTCCACGTTCGGCATCGCGTCGGGCACCGGACTTCCGGCGCGCCGGATCGACGAAGTGATGGGCGTGACGAAGGCGTACACCACGCGCGTCGGCGAAGGGCCGTTCCCGACCGAGGAGCTCGGCCCGGTCGGCGAGCGGCTGCGGCGCGTCGGGGGCGAGTTCGGCGCGACCACCGGCCGCCCGCGCCGCTGCGGGTGGTTCGACGGCGTCGCGGCGCGTTACGCCGTCGACCTCATGAGCTGCGACTCGATCGCGCTGACGAAGATCGACGTGCTGACCGGCTTCGAGCAACTGAAGGTGTGCACCGCGTACCGCTTTCGCGGCGAGACGCTGCGCGAGTACCCGAGCGATCCGCACGTCGTCGCCGCGTGCGAGCCGATCTACGAGACGCTCCCCGGCTGGAGCGAGGACACGCGCGGGGCGCGCACCTTCGGCGAGCTGCCGCAGAAGTGCCGCGATTACATCTATGCGCTCGAGACCCTGCTCGGGCGTCCGGTCGGCTTGATCTCGGTCGGCCCCGATCGCGACGAAACCATCTATCGGTACAAGTGAGCGGGCCGGTGCCGACGCGGAACGATCGTGAGCCATCGTCGCACGCGCCGCGTCACGTCGCGATCATCATGGACGGCAACGGCCGGTGGGCGGAGCGCCAGGGGCTCGCGCGAGTGAAGGGCCACGAGGCGGGAGTGCGCTCGATCCGCGAGGTGACGGAGGAGTGCGCGCGCCTCGGCGTCGAACGGTTGACGCTCTACTCGTTCTCGATCGAGAATTGGCGCCGTCCGCGCACCGAGGTGCTGTTCCTGATGCGGTTGCTGAAGCGCTTCCTCGTCGAGGAGCGGCCCACGATGGTGAAGAACCGCGTGCGCCTGACCGCGATCGGTCGACTGAAGGATCTCCCGGGGCCGGTGCGTCGCGAGCTCGACCGGAGCGCGCGCCTGACCGCCGCGCACGACGGGCTCAACCTCTGCCTCGCGCTGTCCTACGGCGGGCGCGCCGAGCTCGTGGACGCGATGCGGTCGATCGCGGCGGACGTCGCCGCGGGCCGACTCGCTCCCGACGCGATCGACGAACGCACGATCTCGGGACGGCTCTACCAGCCCGGCGCCGATCCCGACCTCGTGATCCGCACCGCGGGCGAGCAGCGCGTGTCGAACTTCCTGCTCTGGCAGATCTCGTACTCGGAGCTCGTCGTCAGCGACGTCTGTTGGCCGGAGTTCCGCGCGGCACACCTGCATGAGGCGCTCGCCGAGTATGCGCGCCGCACCCGCAAGTTCGGCGGGCTCGTGAAGGCCGGCTCGCCCGCGCCGGCGGGGATGAAGTGACGGTGCAAGCCGCGCCGGGGTCCGTCGCAGCGGCAGTTCCCGCCAAGCCGCCGACTCCGATCTGGAAGCGATGCGCCACCGGCGCGTTCGCCATCGCGGTCCTCGCGGGAGTGATCGCGCTCGATCGATCGTTCCGCGCGCCGTGGATCTCGCTGGTCACCGTGTTCGTGTTCGGCATCGCCGGCTCGTTCGAGGTGCATCGGCTGCTCGGTCACATCGGATACGCGACGCGCGTGTCGTTCGGCGTCCTGTGGGCCGCCGCGCTGCTCGGCGTGAAGTGGGCCGCGCTCGCCGGGTGGATCGACTTCCTCGATCCGCGCGGGCTCGTCGAGATGGTGATCGGGCTCGGGTTGATCGTTGCGTTCGCGCGCGAAGTCGTCACCGGCGAGCCGTCGAAGGGCCTCCAGCGCGTGCTCGCCAACCTCGTCTCGGTCGGCGTGGTGTGGCTGTTCTCCGCGCTGCTCGACCTCCTGCTCCGGCCCGCGCGCGCGCCGAACGTCGAGCTGACGTTCCTCGTGCTGTTCGTCGCGAAGTCGTCCGACATCGGCGGCTACCTCGCCGGCAACTTCATCGGCGGCAAGAAGCTCGCGCCGCTCGTGAGCCCGAAGAAGACGTGGTCCGGCGCGATCGGCGGCGCGCTCCTGTCGATCGCGGTCGCGATCTTCGGCGGGCGCATGATCGGACTGCCGGCCGGCTCGATCGCGCTTGCGGCGTTCGGCGCCGCGGTGGCGATCGCCGCGCAGTTCGGCGACCTCGGCGAATCGCTCCTGAAGCGCGCGTGCGGGCGCAAGGATTCGTCCGATCTCGTTCCGACGTTCGGCGGTGCGCTCGACATGATCGACTCGCTCGTGTTCGCGGCGCCCGTCGGGTACTGGGTCTTGTGCATCCTCGATTTGGTGGGCTGATGGCGAACGACGTGCGCGACAACACCCGCGATGATTCGACCCCGATGGAGAACATCGAGCTTCGCGATCTCGAAGAGGAGCGCCGGCTGCTCGGTCCGCGCGACCGCTACCGGCGCCGCATCGGCGAGCGCTACGGCGTCGAGATCGTCACGCGCGGCGGCGTCGTGAAGTTGATCGGCGCGGGCGCGGCGGTCGCGGCGGCGCGACGCGTGATCGATCAGGCGCTCGTCGCGATCCGCGGCGGCGAGGACGACGAGGCGCTCGAGCGCATCTTCACCGATCGATCCGCCGGCCCCGGACGAGCGCGCGACGGCGAATCGCACGCGCTCGCGCCCGGCATCCACCCGCGCACCGAAGGCCAGGAGCGCTACGTGCGCTCGCTCGAGGCCGACGTCATCTCGATCGTGATCGGGCCCGCGGGCTCCGGGAAGACGTTCCTCGGCGTCGCCTGCGCGGTCGCCGCCCTGCGGCGCGGCCAGTTCAAGAAGCTCGTGCTCGCACGTCCGGCCGTCGAAGCGGGCGAGCGCCTCGGATTCCTGCCGGGCGACCTGCAGGCGAAGGTGAACCCGTACCTCCGTCCGCTGTACGACGCGCTGCATGCCTTGCTCGAAGGGGCGCAGGTGCGCCGCTACCTCGAGAACGACGTGATCGAGATCGTCCCGCTCGCCTACATGCGCGGGCGGACGCTCGACCACGCGTACATCATTCTCGACGAGGCGCAGAACACGACTCCCAAGCAGATGAAGATGTTCCTCACGCGCATGGGCGAGGGCTCGAAGGTGGTCGTGACCGGGGACGTCACGCAGACCGACCTCCCGCAGGGCGAACCGAGCGGGCTCGTGCACTGCATCAAGGTGCTGGAAGGCGTCAGCGGAATCGGGGTGGTGAAGCTGCGCAGCTCCGACATCGTGCGGCACCCCGTGGTGCAGGAGATCGTCGACGCTTACGAGCGCGCCGGCGACGACGCGGGCGCTCCAGCGCCTGCGGCCCGCGATTCGGCGCCGCCGCGTGGGCGGGGTCGGAGGGCGCGCTGAGCGTCGTTCCGGTGGTGTTCGGCGCGCGGCGGTTGCCGTGCTCGCGGCGTCGGTTGATCGCCCTGTTCTCGCGCGGGATCGCCAGCGCGGCCCGCACGCTGCGGCGCGCGGCTCCAGAGATCAGCATCGCCGTGCTCGGTGACGCGGCGATGCGCCGCGTCAATCGCGACTTCCACCGCGCCGACTGCACCACCGACGTCCTCGCATTCCCGCTCGACGACGCGGCCGCCGGGCGGGGGCGCGCCGGTGCCGGGGAAGTCATCGTCTGCGCACCGTTCGCGGCGCGCGAGGCTGCCGCCCGCGGCATTCCATGGTCGAGCGAGCTCGTCCTCTACGTGGTGCACGGAACGCTCCACCTGATGGGGGAGGACGATCGGACGATCGCGGCCGCGCTGCGGATGCGCCGCCTCGAGACCCGCGCGCTCGCTCGACTCGGCATCCGGTTGCCCGCCGGACACGCGCGCGAGATCGATCCGCACTGACGGCGGGCGACAGCTCCGTTACAGGTCGGGGAAAGACCGGTATTTCGTGCCGTTCCGTGGCGGGCGATCGCCGGGCCTCAATCGCTCGACGCGGCGGCGAGGGAGCCGCACGCGCCAGACTGCAGCTCCTTTGCGCGCTTTGACTTACCGGACCGGAGCCGTAGACTCCGGCGGTCCTCCGCGAAGCACCGGTCCCACCCGCCGGTCGCGGCGACGACTCAGCTCGATCTCGGAGACTGTGTGATGAATTCCTCCCGACTCCGCATCCTCGGTCGATCGGTGGCACTGGTCGCGTTCGTGACGCTGCTGCTCGGCGTCGAGCGCCGCGCCGCCGCCGCCGTGACTCCCGACGCCGAGCTGTTGTTCAACGAGCAGTTCTTCGGCTTGATGAACGGCCCGCTCGACGTCGACTACGTCAAGTTCACCGAGGTCCAGGGCAGCAAGATCACGATCACGTGCCAGCGCGACGGCAACAACGCGTTGAACCCCGCGCTGCAGCTCCTCGACGAAGCCGAGAACCCGATCGCCGTCGGCGGCACGTACCACCAATCCGCCGGGCTCGCACGGATCAAGAAGTTCACGCTGCCGTACAGCGGCTCCTACCTCGTCCGCGTCGCGACGGCGAACGGCGTGACGGGAACCTACAAGCTCTCGGTGAAGGGCTCCCCGCGGAAGAATTTCGACGCGACCGGCTCGATCGGGATGGTCGGCGAGGTCGACAGCCTGCCGATCTTCTCGCGCGCGGAAGGCAAGCTCTCCGGCAAGATCACCGCGACGAGCGGCGATCTGAAGCCGACGCTCGTCGAGCTCGTCTCGCCGAACGGCAACCTGGTCGCGATCGCGGATCGCTTTCGCGTCCGCAAGGGTGGGACGCAGCTCGTCATCGACGGGATCAAGCTCCCGTTGCTCGGGCAGTACGCCGTGCGCATCACCGGCACGGGCGGCACGACCGGCAGCTACACGGCCGATCTCAAGGTGACGCCGCCGAAGACGGTCTCCGGGAAAGTCGGCGAGGACGAATACCCGAAAAACATCCCCGATCCCGGCGCTCCGATCCACATCAAGGAGGTGTCGTTCGGACGCGGGCTGCGCAATCCGGACGGCATCACGATGCGCGTGGTGAGTCCGTTCACCACCGTCGAGATCGATCCGATCTCCGATCTCCCGATCGCCGGCACGCTGAATCCGTTGTTCCCGAGCATCGATGAGAATCAGCCGTTCGACTTCGCGCTCGGCCCGCTGTATTCGCCGCCGGTCGTGCCGCGCAACGCGGTGATCGTCGTCCACTTCGACCGGAAGATCAGCGAGGCGTCGCTCCACCTCGACGCGAACCGGCTCACGACCGCCGAGACTCCCTTCACCGTGTTCGTGAACGGTTCTCCGGTGACGGTCGAGTGCTTCGTGCAGGGCAAGAAGCTCATCCTCAATCCGGCGGTCGGGAACGCGCCCGGCTTCCCGGGCAGCCCCGTCGTGGTGAACGCGAACGGCGACCCGGTCGCCGATCCGGCGGGCGTGGCGAAGATCGACTTCACGTCGATCGGCAACGACACCGTGACCAGCACCGAAGGCGGCACTCTCGACCCGCGTAGCGACGCGATCGGCACCACCGACGCGGGCGGTGCGGCGATCGCGTTCAACCCGGGCAACGACGTCCTCGACTTCTTCCAGCAGAGTTCGGCGGGCGCTGCCGGCGGGGGATTCAACGGGTTCCTCCCCGATCGCTCGTCGCCGCGGCTCATCCGCGAATTCGGCTTCAGCGGCCCCTTCACTCCCGCGAACGGCGACTCGTTCGGCGCCGCGGCGATCAACCTCGTGCTCGACACCGCCTACGACGGCTCGGCGAATCACGGAGCCGGCGAGTGGGCCGGCGGCGTGCTGCGCCTGCGCCCGGACGGTCCGAACACCGAGCCGCTCGTGATCATCAAGAACTCGTCGTCGTCGCTCGGCGGCGGCAAATTCCTGAACACCTTCGAGCTCGCGAAGAAGATCGTGATCCCGCTCGGCGCCGGCCAGACCTACCAGATCGTGCGCGCCGAGTACTTCGAGCCCGACCCGGCGCACCCGATCAACCCGGACCTCTGGGATCCGAACGATCCGCAGGCGTTCGCGAACACGCAGTTGAAGAACTTCGCGCTGGTGAAGGATCGCAACGGCAACGTGGAGAACGTCGACGTCGCCGTCGATCCGCTCTCGACGTTCTCCTTCCTCTTCAGCGAGCCGATGCTCGAGTCGTCCTTCCGCGCCTATGAGTCGTTCGTCATCACCGACGACCCGCCGTCCGCGAACCCGGGCCTGAACTACGTCAGCCAGATCTCGCTCACGCAGGGCGGCAAGCGCGTCACGCTGTCTCCGTCGCGCGAGATCCAATTCGGCGCGAGCGCGGGCACGTCGGAATTGGTCGGCCTCGGGACGCTGCCGAAGAGCCTGCGGTTCCACATCAAGGTGGTTCCGACGGGCGACGTGCTCCAGGCGTTGCTCGGCGAGCAGGCCTACACGGCGCTCGTGGCTGAGGGTGAGCGCGGCGTCACCGACTCCGGCGGCCAGCCGCTCGCGTTCCCGCTCTCGCTCATCTCGCAGATGAGCCCGACGGTCGACTACTCGTTCAGCTTCCTGTCGGCCGGTGACGCGAGTCTCCAGGACTTCGGCGCCGTCGTCGAACGGTTCAAGGGACAACCGCAGACGGGCTTCGACTTGGACAACAACGCGGGCGTCTCCTACCGCGACATCCCGACGTCGATCTGCGGACCGAAGGGCAACATCTTTGGTCCGTTCATCGCCGACGTGAACCTGTTCTCGAACGGCTTCTTGTCCGGCGCGCCGGTGCAGTTCTTCCAGAAGGTCCACGACGACGTGAATCCGCCGATCGACGGCCAGTTCTCGCCGTTCCCGTTCGGCACGTCGACGCCCATCGGCGGCAACTCGGTGCTCGGCGGTGCGCGCTTCCAGCACCTCTACCGCGCGGTCGACTGCTCGCCCGACACCGTCAACCTCGCGGGCACCAAGCTGCACCTGAAGCAGCTCGCGTACTGCCCGATCGGCGGCACCGTCGTGAACACGATCCTGAAGGACGTGACCATCCACGCCGGTCACACCACGTTCATTCCCGACACCGCGCAGAACTGCGGGATTCCGTCCGGCTCGGCGACCGGTCTCAAGGACGCGATGGGTGGGCATCACATCCCGCTCGGCGACACGAGCAGCGCCACCTACATCCCGGGCAACTATGACGGTGTCGACGCGAGCAGTCAGATCCTGCCGCGCCAGCTCTGCTTCGGTTCCGAGACGACGCCCGGCATTCCGGACTTCTACACGGGCAAGCAGTTCAAGATCGACGTCAACAATCTGTTCATCCCGTCCGGCTCGACACGGAAGTACCACCCGTTGCCGAACAGCGAGTTCGACTTCCAATTCCCCTATGACAACGGGTTCAGGGACCCGGCGAAGGCGCGCGCGCACAGCCTCCTGCTCGAGTACCGCATCACGGCCAACCCGGTCGGCACGCAGCCGAGCACCGCAAACGGGTTCACGTTCGCGGTCGGCATCCTCAGCTCCGCGCTCCCGCGGTTCCGCGTCTACTCGATCGGGTCCGGCTGCGTCGCATGCTGCACGGACACGTCGTCCGCGGGCAACTGCACCGCGACCTGCTTCAACTCGTTCTCGCCGGTGCTGAATCCGCCGCTCGACCCGGACGCCGTCATCACGGCGGCCGGTCCCGATCCGGCGCCGCCGGGGCTCGATTGCTACTGCCTCCGCGTGCCGACCGCGCAGACGCCGCCACCGCCGGGCTGCACCGATCAGACGACGGCGACGCCGACGATCTTCGATGTCGCCACCGGCGCGCAGCCGAACCCGAACAGCGGCAACAAGCACAACAACTACGGCGACAACTCCCGCTACTACATGGTCTTCAACTACGTGAAGAAGGAGTCGACCATCCGCTCGCCGTTCGTGCGCGTCCAACCCGATCTCGGTGGCACGCAGGTCGTCACCTGGCTCGCGCCGATCTTCCATCCGTCACTCGCGGAGTTGCCGGTCGGCACGTCGTTCAACGTCCGGTTCCGCGCGTCGGGCACCGGCCTCGGCGCGGCGGACGCGTCCGCCTGGGTGACGCCCGCGCAGATGGGGAATGAAGTGAACGCACTCAACGACGGCTCGTCGCGCTGCTTCATCCAGTTCGAGGCGACGATCATCGGCAACACGTCGACGCAGCTCGTGCCGGTCATCGAAGAGTTGATCCTCCCGTTCCGGCAGTAGTCGATCGATCCACGCGAGCACCCGGGGCGCGGCCATCCGAATCGGATCGCCGCGCCCCGTCGCGTTGCAGGGGACGCGTACCCGACATTGCTCAAGGAATTGCCGTGACCGCCCGATGAGAAGGCGCTTCGGGACCGCCATGGTCCCAACACTTCAAAGTCGGGCGGTTTCACACCTTGAGAAGCATCACGACTCTTGTGTTGTTCGCGCTCGGATCGGCGAACGCGCTCGCCGACGAGCTGCCGATCGATGCGGCGCTCGAAGCCGGCCAACGCTTCGACGGACGCATTGCATTCACCGGCGACGTGGATCGGGTGACGATCTCCGGGATGCCCGGCGCCCGGATCCGGCTCGTCGCGAAGGCGATCGACGACGCGCAGGTCCGGCCGCGGTTCGACGTCTGGTCCGACGGGACGCTCCTCGATCCGCCGCAGAAAGACGTGCGCGTCGCGGCCGCCGGACGTCTGTTCGCGATCGATCGGATCCAACTGCCGTCCTCGGGCGTGATCGACGTTCGCATCCACGCCGCGACGGGCGCGCTCGGCCGCTACCGGCTGCGTTCCGACGAGATCGTCCCGCAGCGCGTCGCCGAGTCGCTCACGCTCGGATCGGAATCGACCGCGTCGCACGGGTTCTTCGCGCACGCCGGCGCGACGGTGGAGGTCTCGTTGAAGGCGCGCTCGGCGGACGCCGGGCCGCCGCCGATCCTCTCCCTCCTCGAGCCGAGCGGCGCGGTGCTGTCGCTGCCGTTCGAGTCGACCTCGGGCGGACGCACGCTGCGATCGCTTCCCGTCGTGGTGGACGAGGACGGCGAGCGCCGTGTGCAGATCGCCGCCGCGGGCGGGTCGCGCTGGCGTCTCGTCATCACCGTCTCCGAGCCGCACGAATCGCCGCAGTTCATCGACGAGCCCGCCGGTCACACGGCGATCCACGGCGCGGTCGCGCTTGCCGACGGTTCGTGGTCGTTCGGGAGCGACGACGCCGACTCGCTCGGCGACGACGAGCTCGTGGTCCGTACCGACGGCGGCGCGGACGCTGCCGCGATCGCGCGCGCGGTCTGCGGTTCGATCTCCGGAGTCGGCGGCGGCGGATGGGTTCGAGTGAAGATCCCGTCGGCGCACGGCTCGAGCGCTCTCACGGGGGGATCCGCGCGTCGCGTCGTCGAAGCGAGTGCGCGGATGGCCCGCTCGCTTCCGCACGTCGTCGCCGCGGAACCGAACCACGTGCGTCAGGCGTTGGCGCTGCCGACCGATCCGCTGTACCCGCAGCAATGGGCGCCGCGTCACGCCGGTTTCGAGAGCGCGTGGGACGTGACCGGCGGAGCGGACGGCCGCGTGATCGCCGTCGTCGACACGGGCGTGCGCACCGAACACCCCGACCTCGCCGACCGACTCGTCGCGGGGTACGACTTCATCACCGACCTCGACAATGCCGGCGACAACAACGGCATCGACCCGAATCCGAAGGACGAGCACCTCTCGCAGGGGACGCACGGGACGCACGTCATCGGGACGATCATCGCCGGCACGAACAACGGCGTCGGCACGGCGGGCCTGGTGCGATCGGGTCGCGTCATGCCGGTGCGCGTGATCGGACGATTCGGCGGCACGGACTTCGACATCGCGGAAGGCATCCGCTACGCGGCCGGCCTGCCGAACTCGTCGGGCAAGGTCCCGCCGGTGCGCGCCGACGTGATCAACCTCAGCCTCGGCGGTGCGACCGATTCGCTCATCCTGCGCGCCGCGGTCGACGACGCGATCGCG
>CAZBOK010000098.1:0-12790 GCA_964493525.1 uncultured Phycisphaeraceae bacterium
ATCGAGTTCGACTACTGCTGCGTCCAGGCGTCGTTCGCGCTCGCCGAGCTCGGCATCGAGTCGATCATGGTGAACTCGAACCCCGAGACCGTGTCGACCGACTTCGACACCTCGGACCAGTTGTTCTTCGAGCCGCTCACGTTCGAGGACGTGATGAACGTCTTCGAGTCGCAGAAGATCCACGGCTGCATCGTGCAGTTCGGCGGGCAGACGCCGCTCAACCTGGCGAACGCGCTGCACAAGGCGGGTGTGCCGATCATCGGCACGTCGCCCGAGATGATCGACGTCGCCGAGGACCGCGAGAAGTTCAAGGACCTCCTGCGCAAGCTCGACCTGCTGCAGCCGGCGAACGACGCCGCGAACTCCGTGACGGAAGCGGCGACGATCGCGGCGCGCATCGGCTACCCGGTGGTCGTGCGGCCGAGCTACGTGCTCGGCGGCCGCGCCATGGAAATCGTGTACGACCGCCAGCAGCTCGAGAAGTTCGCCGCGCTCGCGCACGAGGCCGCGCCCGAGGCGCCGATCCTGATCGACAAGTTCCTGGTGAACGCGACCGAGGTCGACGTCGACGCGATCGCCGACGGCAACCGCTGCGTCGTCGGCGGGATCATGGAGCACATCGAGGAAGCCGGCATCCACTCCGGCGACTCGACCTGCGTGCTCCCGCCGCACAACCTCTCGAAGGAGACGATCGCCGAGCTGCGGCGCCAGACGCACGTGCTCGCGAAGGCGCTCGACGTGCGCGGGCTGATGAACATCCAGTTCGCGATCCAGCGCGGCAAGATCCACCTGCTCGAGGTGAACCCGCGCGCGTCGCGCACCGCGCCGTTCGTGTCGAAGGCGATCGGCGTGTCGCTCGCGCGGCTCGCGGCAAAGGTGATGGCGGGCAAGACGCTCGACGAGCTCGGCTTCACCGAGGAGATCTGGCCGAAGCACTGGTCGGTCAAGGCGCCCGCATTCCCGTTCAACCGCTTCCCCGGCCAGGACATCCTCCTCGGCCCGGAGATGAAGTCGACCGGCGAGGTGATGGGCATCGACCCCGACCTCGGCAGCGCGGTCGCGAAGGCCTACCTCGGCGCGGGGCTGAACCTGCCGACGTCCGGCAAGGTGTTCATGTCGGTGCGCGACGAGGACAAGGCAGGCGCCGCGGAAGTCGGCCGCAAGCTCGTCGAGCTCGGGCTCGGACTCGTCGCGACGTACGGCACCTACAAGGCGCTGACCTCCCTCGGCATCCCGGTCGAGCTGGTCCACAAGATCGGCGTCGGTCGCCCCGACGTGCTCGACGTCATCAAGAACCGCACGGTCGGACTCGTGATCAACACGCCGTCGCCGGACCCGAACGTCCGCAAGGACGAGGTCCAGATCCGCACGCAGGCCGTGCTGCACGGGATCCCGTCGTTGACCACGCTCTCCGCGGCTCACGCGGCGGTGATGGCGGTGCGCGCGTTCAAGAACAAGAAGATCAGCGTGCGCGCGCTGCAGGACTTCCACGCCGAGGTGTCGCGCGCGAATCGGTGAGACGTCGGCGCGCGCCTCCGGATCTGGGCTTATCGACCCAACGGAGGTTCGCATGCGTCTCTCGATCGCCCTCGCGCCGACGTTCTTCTGCCTCGCCGCCGTGTCGGCGAGCGCCGCCGTGATCCGCGTCCCCGCCGACAAGCCCACGATCCAGCAGGCGATCGACGACGCCGGCTCGTTCGACGAGATCGTGGTGTCGCCCGGCACCTACAACGAGAACCTGCTGATCGACAACAAGCAGGTCGTCACGCTGCGCGGAAAAGGCACGGTCAAGATCCAGGGCGCCGGCGCCAACGCCGCTCTCAAGATCAACGACGGCTTCGCGATCGCGGTGAAGAACCTCCGCCTGCTGGCCGGCAGCGGCGGCGGCCTCGAGATCGATGGCACGAACGACGCGACCGTCGAAGATTGCGAGATCACCGGCGTCGGTTCGCCCGCCGTTCTCGTCGACCTCGGCACGAAGGTCGTGATCCGCGACTGCAAGACGAAAGGCGGCGTCACCGGCATCCAATTGAAGGGCGACCACTGCTGCATCCGCGACACGAGCGTCGACGGCGCGCAGAGCGACGGCATCTTCGTGCTCGGAACGCGGAACCGCGTCGAGGGTTGCCAGGTGACGGACGCGCAGTTGAACGGCATCGCGGTCGGCAGCTTCAGCGGCTCGGCGATTCAGACCGTCCTGTTCGACAACCAGATCGAGGACGCGGTCGGGGACGGCATCCTCATCGACGACAATGGGACGCGCTCGTTCGTCCGCGGCAACACCGTGCTGCGCGCCGGCATCCACGGCATCGAGATCAGCAACGGCGGAACGCTCGGCGGCGTGATCGCGGACAACGACGTCTCGAAGTGCGGCGGCAGCGGGATCAAGCTCGATGCCGACTCGCTCACGATCGACGGCAATCGCGTGAAGAAGTGCGTCGCGAACGGCATCGAGGTGACGCCCATCGCGGGCGACAACATGATCACGGGCAACCGCTGCACGAAGAACCAGCTCGCGGGTTTCCGTCTCGAAGGCGCCGACAACACGTTGATCCGCAACTCCGACAAGGGGAACGCCGGCGGCGCGACCAACGACACCGGGCTCGCGAACCACTACGCGGACAACACTTTCTCCGGCCCGCAGGAGTGAAGCGGCGGCCGCGAACCGCGCACGAGTTCGAGCCACGCCGAACGGACGTCTTCCGGATTCTCTGGAGACGTCCGTCGCGGTGCACGGATGAGGAATCGTTGCTCGCCCGGAGGTCGATCATGAAAACCACCGTCGTCGCCCGCTTCGCCCTGTCCGTCCCGCTGCTCGCCGCCGCCGCGTCCGCGTCCACGATCCACGTGCCCGGCGATCAACCGACGATCCAGATCGCCGTGAACTCCGCGAACCCGGGCGACGAGGTGGTGGTCTCGCCCGGCACGTACCACGAGAACGTGCTGTTCGACGCGAAGGACCAGGTCACGCTGCGTGGCAAGGGCGACGTGAAGATCATCGGGTCCGGCGTCGCGCCGGCGCTCTACGTGTCCGAGGACACGCACTGCGTCGTGAAGCACCTGAAGCTCGCTGGCACGGGGAACACCGTGCTCCTGTGCAGCGATTCGGCGAACGTCGAGATCGCCGACCTCGTGGTGTCCGCCGCGGCGCAGACCGGGATCGGAACCGCCGACGGATACGCGATTCGACTGCACGACTGCGTGGTCCACGGCGGAGCGCCGGCGATCCGCGTGCGGACGAGCGCGACGCTCATCGAAGCGTGCCGCGTCGACGGCGCGAGCGGCGACGCGTTCGACGTGGCCGCGATCAACGTCGTGGTCCACGGTTGCGCCGTGACCGACACCGACGGCAACGGGATCTCGATCGGCGCTCCCGGTGCGACGACGAAGCGCGTCCTGGTCGAGCAGAACCGCGTCACGAACTGCGGCATCGACGGAGTCCGCGCGCGCTCCGGCGCGCTCAACTGCACGATCCGCGGCAACACGATCGCGAGAGTCCTCGGGTCGGGGATCGAGCTCGACTCATCCGCGCTCGAGTTCGTGGTCTGCGACAACGCCATCTCGCGCATCGGCGGCGACGGCATCGACGTCTCCGCGGACGACGCGACCATCTCGAACAACTCGGTGAAGCGCGCGTCCTCGAACGGCGTCATCCTCAAGTCGTTCGCGCAGGACGACCTGATCGTGCGCAATCGCTGCACGCGGTCGGGCGCGTTCGGGTTCCGCATCGAAGGTGACGCGGGAACGATCATCTCGAACGTCGCGCAGAAGAGCGCGACGGACGCGGTGCTCGCCGGCGGCGCGAACAACGCCTACCTCGACAACAGCTTCACGCCCTGAGCGTCGTCACCGCTCGCCCGGCGCGTCGAGCTCGTACGCGGTCTTCAGCCACTTCCGCAGCTCGGCGTCGATGTCGGCCGCGCTCGCGACCGGGATGCGGTGCGTGATCCGATCCTTCTTCGCGAAGCCGCCGGTGTCGATCAGCCGCGCGGGCGGCTTCTTTCCGGCTTTGAGCAGCGGCGTCAGGCAGAGGCCGAAGTCGATGCGCGTCTTCGTGCTCGGCTTCACCTGCGCGAACACGTGCTCGCGGTACAGCGGCACGATCGTCTGACACGGACAGACCTTCACGTCGTCGCCGAGCGAGAGACCGAGGTCGATGAGCGCGTCGTGCAGCGGGCGCAGCGATTCCTTGCCGGCGTACATGCCCTCGACGTACTTCGCCGCGGCCTTCAGGTAAGCGGCCGGCGTGTCCTCGTCGCCGCCCTTGCCGACCGAGCGCTCCGCGAGCCACCACGCCGAGTTCGTGCCGAGGCCGTGCTTCGACTTCAGCCAGTCGCGGCGCTCGACTTCGCCCGTCGGACCCTCCTTCTCGATGAACTTCATCCACTCCGGCAGCGAGCGGCCGGTCTTCGCCTTCAACGACGCGACCCAGTCCTGCACCATCTTCACGCCGGGGTGGACGCTGTAGAGCGAGCGGGTTTTCGGCACGACGGCCTCCTTCGCGCGCAGCGTAACGATCCGATTCGCCGCGCGATCAGCGAGGCGCGCCGTCGGTGAGGACGCGCTCCAGGCGGCGCATCGAGTCGCGGCCGAGCCAGCGGCGCAGCGCGAAGTCGCGGAGTCCGCACGCGACGCGGTTCTCGAGCTGCGCGACCGCGCCGAAGCGCCGCGACTCGGCGACGATCCGCGCGGTCCGGGGGATGCGCGCGCGCTCGTACCTGCGCAATGCAGTGATCGGATCGGCGGCGTCCGCGAGGCAGTCGGCCAGCACGATCGCGTCCTCGATCGCCTGACACGCGCCTTGCCCGAGGTTCGGCGTCATCGGGTGCGCGGCGTCGCCGAGCAACGTGACCGCGCCGTCGCCCCACCGCGCCGCGGGCGGACGATCCGCGCAATCGTTGCGCAGGATCGCGGACTCCGGCGTCGCTTCGAGGAGCGGGCGCGCGAGCGGCGGACCGTCCGCGAACAGAGCGAGGAGTCGATCCTTCACGCCGGGCAGATCGCGCTCGCCGGCGGGCGCGTTCTTCACCGCAAACCAGTAGGTGCGGCCGCGGCCGATCGAGACGGCGCCGAACCGCCGGCCGCCCGAACCCCACGACTCGACGAGCGTGTTCGCCGCGACGTCGCGCGCCGGGTCGGTCGCGACGCCGCGCCAGCACGTGTAGCCGGCGTACGCGGGCGGCCCGTCGTTCCGGAGCTGCTCGCGGACGCGCGAGTGCACGCCGTCCGCGCCGACCAGCACGTCGCCGCGTTCGAGCGATCCGTCGCGCAGGCGCGCCACGACGCCGCTCGACTCGATCGAGAAACCCATGCACTCCGCACCGAGGCGCACGACCTCCGGCGGCAACGCGGCCGCGAGGACCGCCAGCAGCTCGGCGCGGTGCACGCAGAGGTTGACGGCGCCGTGCTTGCGGGCGATCGCCGCCGCGTCGGCCGGAGCCAGCACGCGATCCGCGAAATCGCGCACGTCGAATCGATCGATCGTCGGACCGAGCGCGAGCACTGCGGCTTCGAGCCCGAGCGCGCGCAGGACGCGCACCGCGTTCAGCCCGAGCCCGACGCCGGCGCCGACCTCGCGGAATTCGCCGGCGCGCTCGAGCACGAGGACGTCGTGGCCGGCGCGCCGCAGCGCGATCGCGGCCGTGAGTCCGCCGATTCCGCCGCCGGCGATCAGCACGCGCAGAGGTCTCGTTCCCATGGCGCGGATCTACTCGACGCGGAGCAACGTCGCAACGCGCACGCGCTTCGATCGGTCCTGCACCCTTGATGGGTTCCGCGACCCCGCGTAGAAGGTGGCGGCTCGCCGCGTTCTCCGTCCCGGGTGAACTCCCACCGCATGCGCCGCACGCTTCCCGTCGCCGCTCTCCTGCTGCTGTCCTGCGGCTGCGCGTACTTGAAGGATCGCGGCCTCGACCTCGCCCAATCGGTCGATCTGTCGCTCGGCTTCTCCGAGGGCGTCGACGTCAACCTGCGCGCGACGAAGGTGCTGCAGCTCGGCGTCGGCAGCTACCACGCGCCGCTGTGGTTCGGTCTGAAGGACGGGCTGCTCGACGGCTGGCAGGAAGAGCGCAGCGAGATCGGCATCGGCCCGCTGTATCTCCACGAAGTCTTCCGCCACGAGGGCTCGCGGCTGCTCGACATCCGCCACCCGCTGTTCGGCGACCCGGGGTTCCGCGAGCACTCGAACGACCTCACGCACCTGACCGATCGCGGCTGGCTCGACGTCGGCGGCACGTTGAACCTCATCTTCCTCGGCATCGACGTCTCGTTCCGCACCGCGGAGTTCGTCGACTTCCTGGGCGGCATCGCGGACTTCGACCTCCTCGACGACGACGTGTATGCGCCGGGAGACTCGGCGCTCGAGGACCGCATCCTCTCGAGCGATGCGCGCATCCGCGCGGCCGCGGCGCGCGCGCTGCGCCTGCGCTACGGCGAGACGTTCGGCTTCCGCATCTGGACCGCGCCGGACGAGATGCCCGCGGAGCAGATCACCGCGGTGCGCCGGTGGCGCGAGTTCCTCACGACGCGCGATTCGGCTCCGGCGAATCCTCCGAGCTCGGCGACTCCGGCGAGCTCGGACCCGGCTCCGCAGGCCCCGCCAGCTCCAGGTACTTGACCAGGAGGTCGGTGACCACGGCCCGGAGGTAGTCGTCCTCCTGCGCGTCGAGGTTGCCGCGCGTCTTGTCCGCGAGGATCCCGAGCAGGTCGATCAGGTGCTTCGCGCGCGGGAGATCCTTCGACTTCGTCCCCGTCATCGGATTGTTGATGAAGCCGAGGCAGACGAGCGCGGTCGCCGCGAGCTCGGTGATGAAGTTGCGGAAAGTCGCCGGCGGGATGCGGTCCTGCAGCGGATTCGCCACGGGAGGTCGCCTCAGGAACGGACCGGCGTCGCCGGTTGAGCGGGCGGCGCGGGCTGCGCCTTGCGGTCGCCGGCGTGCGAGAGCGCGGCGCGCACGAACGACGCGAACAACGGATGCGCCTGCGTCGGGCGGCTCTTGAACTCGGGGTGGTACTGCACCGCGACGAACCACGGGTGATCGGGGATCTCGATGATCTCCGCGAGGTCGAGCGACTCGTTCACGCCGGTCACGATCATTCCGCCGCGCGCGAGCCTGTCGCGGTATGCGTTGTTCAGTTCGTACCGGTGGCGGTGGCGCTCCGAGACGACTTCGGCCTTGTACGCGTCGCGCGCGCGGCCCGGGCCGAGCGTGCACGGCTGCGCGCCGAGCCGCATCGTCCCGCCCTTCTTGGTGATCTTGCGCTGCTCGTCGATCAGGCAGATGACCGGATCGACGGCGTCCTCGTTGTTCTCCGTCGTGTCGGCGCCCGGCAGGTGCAGCACGTTCCGCGCGAACTCGATGGCGGCCATCTGCATGCCGTAGCAGATCCCGAAGTAGGGGATCCTGTTCTCGCGCGCGTAGCGCACCGCGGTGATCTTGCCTTCGACGCCGCGCTCGCCGAAACCGCCGGGCACCAGGATGCCGTGGACGCCGGCGAGCGTCGCGTCGGCCCCGAGGCGGTCGACGTCTTCCGAGTTCACGCGCCGCACTTTGACCTTCGCCTCGTTCGCGATCCCGGCGTGCGCGATCGACTCGTAGATCGATTTGTAGGAGTCCTGCAGGTCGATGTACTTCCCGACCACCGCGATCTCGATCTCGCGCTTCGGGTTCTTGATCGTCTCGACGACGCGCTTCCACTCGTCGAGCCGCGTCGGGACGTCGGGCAGCCCGAGCCGCTCCGCGATCAGCTTGTCGAGGCCCTGCTGCACGAGCACGAGCGGCACCTCGTAGATCGAGAAGTCGACGTCCTTCTCCTCGATCACGGCGCGATGCTCGACGTTGCAGAACAGCGAGATCTTCTTCTTCAGGTCGTCGGTGATCGCGTGCTCGCAGCGGCAGATCAGCACGTCGGCCTGGATGCCGATCTCGCGCAGCTTGCCGACCGACTGCTGGGTCGGCTTGGTCTTGATCTCGCCGTTCGCGCGCAGGAACGGGAGCAGCGTCATGTGCACGTAGCACACGTTGTTCGTTCCGACGTCGAGCCGGAACTGACGCACGGCTTCGAGGAACGGAAGGCTCTCGATGTCGCCCACCGTGCCGCCGATCTCGGTGAGCACGACGTCGACGTCCGGCGCGGAGAGCGCGGCGATCGCGCCTTTGATCTGATCCGTGACGTGCGGGATCACCTGCACCGTCTGGCCGAGGTACTCGCCCGCGCGCTCCTTGCGGATGACCTCGCTGTAGATGCGGCCCGACGTGACGTTGCTCTGCCGCGAGAGCGGGGAGTGCGTGAAGCGCTCGTAGTGGCCGAGGTCGAGATCGGTTTCGGTGCCGTCGTCGAGGACGTACACCTCGCCGTGCTGGAACGGGTTCATCGTGCCGGGGTCGACGTTCAGGTACGGATCGAACTTCTGAATCCGCACGCGCAGCCCGCGGCTCTCGAGGATGAGGCCGATGCTCGCCGTCGTCAGGCCCTTGCCGAGCGACGAGACCACGCCGCCCGTGATGAAGATGTGCTTCGTCATCGCCGCTCACCTCCTCGCGGGCCCGCGGCCGGCTCGCCGCGGACGCGCTCCACGAACTTTCGGTAGTCCTCGGGCGTGTCGATCCCGATCGGATCATGCGCCGCGTCGAGCACCCGGATCGCGATGCCGTGCTCGAGCGCTCGCAGTTGTTCGAGCCGCTCCGTGCGTTCGAGCGTCGTCGGTGGCGTCGCCGTGAATCGGAACAGGATCTCGCGCGGGAAAGCGTACACACCGACGTGTTTCTTCAGGAGTCCCGACGCGAGAGCTTGCTGCGCGTCGTTCGTCCAGGGGATCGGCGAGCGCGAGAAGTACAGCGCGCGGCCCGTGCGATCGGTGACGACCTTCACCGCGTTCGGATTCGCGTAGGTCTCGGCGCTCCGGATCGGGACGGCGAGCGTGACGATCGCGTCGTCCGCGGCGACCACCGCGCGCGCGACGTTCTCGAGGTCTTCGATGCCGAGGTCGGGCTCGTCGCCCTGCACGTTCACCACGGCGTCGACGTCGAGCGTGCGCGCGACCTCCGCGACGCGATCGGTGCCGCTCTGGTGCGCGGGCGACGTCATCGCCACTTCGGCGCCGAACGAGCGCACGGCCGCCGCGATGCGCTCGTCGTCGGTCGCCACGACGACGCGGACGAGGCCGCGCGCGCGCTTCACGCGCTCCCACACGTGCTGGATCAGGAACTTGCCCGTCTCCGCGAGGAGGGGTTTGGCGGGGAGGCGGGTCGAGGCGTAGCGGGCGGGGATGATGGCGGCGACGCGGCCGCTCATCGATTCCCCGACTTCTGGGTGCGCTTGGCGTTTTCGTCCTGCAGGCGCTTCTGCTGTTGATCGAAGAAGCTGCCGTCCGCGCTGCCGAGATATTGGAACGCGGGCACCGAGTTGTAGAGCTGCAGGAACGCGGTCTGGATCTCGGTGAAGTTCTTCACCGCGCCGGGATCCTTCTCGCCGAGACCGCGCGACAGGACGAACGCGTAGTCCTTGCCGTCCGCGTTGATCACGATCATGCGGTAGCCGGTCGCGCGGATCGTGTCGTTCGGACCCGCGATGCTCTCCGAGTGATCGAAGAAGTCCTTGTCGCCCGCGAAGCTCACGAGCTGCTTCAGTTGATCGTCCGGCGCGCGCTTCACGTCCGCGTTGTTGCGCGGGTGGTTGTAGATGTCGGCGTACTGCGGGTCGCTCTCGTTCACGATCGCGAGCTGCGTGTCGGTCTTGAAGTCCCAGTACGTGACGCGCAGCGCCTTCGCGTCGTTCACGCCCGACGGCGTGGCGGCGCACCCGCCGAGGGAGGCGAGCAAGGCGAGAGCGGCGGAGGGGACGAGCGCGAGGATCCGAAGGCGGCTCATGTTCGGTGTGCTTGTCGTGCGACCCAAGCGCACGAAGTTACGGGACGCGCGGCGCGATCGTCAATTCGACAATCGCGTCGCGCGTCCGAGACGTCACTGGATCAACATCTTCAGGCCGTTCGACGCGGAGAACGCCGCGTTCGGGCCGCCGGCGTCGAGGCCGATCCACTGCAGGAAGACCTGCGTCGCGGCGGGCGTCGACTGCGGGATCACCGACGTCACGGTCAGCGCGCCCGACGCGTTCAACGGCAGCGCCGCGGGCGGCAGCACCGTCCCGCCGACGAGGAAGGTGCACTGCTGGACGGCGATCGAGGTCTGCGCGGTGCCGATGAAGAGGAGGCCGATCGACGACGGCTTGCCGTTCGTGATCGCGATGCCGACGCCCGCGCCGGGCGCCGGGATCCCGATGCCCGCGAGGCTCGGCGTGAGGCCGCCGGTGCCGGCGCATCCGGCCCCGTAGGAGAGGAACGACCCGTTGCCGGCGTCGACGCGCACCAGGCGGAAGTCGTCGATCTGCCAGCCGCCGAACTGCAGGCCCGAGTCCGACGAGATGCGGAATTCGACCGACACCGCCGCGTTGTTCGCCGCGATCGCGCTGACGTCGAAGTCCTGCTGCACCCACTCGGTGTCGATCGTCTGGTGATCGCCGCCGCCGGGCGTCGTGAAGTTCTGGAACACGAGGTTGCCGTTCACGAAGAGCTGCGCGGGGTCGTAACCGCCGTCTTCGCACGCGAGCCAGCGGCGGAACTGCAGGCGGACGTTCGGCGCGCCGGTGAGGTTGAAGGTCGGCGAGAGCAGGCGGTTCGAGATGCTCTTGTGGTACCGGCCGTCGAGCACGATGCCGGAGACGACGCCGCCGAGGTCGTTGCCCCAGCAGCGCGTGCCCGAGAACGCGGCGGGCGGATCGGACGGCGCGGTGCTGCCGGGCGCCTTGCGCGCCCAGTCCTCCGCGTCCGGGTCGGGTGCGCCGGCGAGCAACGCGTGCGTCCACCCTTGATCGACGCCGTCCGCGGTCTCGAAGTCGAAGCTCGCGAGCGCCGTGACGGCGCCGACGTGATAGAGGTTGAAGTCCGGGTCGGGCGCCTGCGCCGGCGTGGTGATCGCGTCGCCGCCGCTCGAGGTCGCGGTCACATACCAGCGCACCGTCTTCGGCGCGACGAGCGCGGGCCCGTTCGCTCCCCAGGTCTCGAACGCGCCGGTCGGCGCCATCGCGGTGGTCGACCAGCTCGCGCCGTCGTTCTGCGACCAGTGCAAGGTCGCGCTCGTCACGCTGCCGAGAGCCGAGTGGATCTGCGCGGTGATCGGCGAGCCGTAGCCGGACGGCGTCGCGACGCCGTTCATCGGCCCGTTGACCGCGACGACCGAGAGGTCGGGGATCACCGAGCCGGGGAAGCCCTTCGAGATGAACGCGCCGTCGATCTGCGCCTGGTGCGGCGTCCCGTTCAGCAGGTTCGCGTCGTTGTCGTCGAGCGCGACCAAGTGATCGTTGATCGACGTCGAGATCGACGAGTCGTTGAACGCGCGGAAGAGATCGAGGAAGAGCGCCTGCGCCGTGAGGTCGCCCGCCGACTTGCCGAGCGCGTTCTCGAGGTTCACGCGCATCGTCCACAGCGCGCCGGAGATCACGTTGCCGCTCGCGTGCGCCTCGCCCCAGCAGTTGTCGTTGCCGTTGCCGCAGAACGTGTATCCGTTCACGCCGTTCCGCAAGCAGCCCGCGCCCGGTCCGCCGAAGTCGATCGCGAGGCACGACTGATCGGAGATGTAGTACGCCCACGCGTCGGCGAGCCCTTCGTGCGCGGAACCCGTCATCGCGTCGTTGTATTGCTGGTTCGCGTAGTGGCCCTGCTCGTGCCAGCTCACCGTCGAGTAGGCCGTGTTCGCGCAACCGCCGGCCGCCTGGAAGAAGTTGAGCGAGTCGCCATCGAAGTAGGCGTTGCACGCCGCCGCGATGTTCACGTAGGCGACGACGGGGAAGTCGAAGTGCGCGTCGCTCGGATCGTTCGCCTTGATGAAGTCGCGGAAGCGCGCGACGAACCACGCCTCCTCGACCTGCGCGATGTCGAACTCGGTGAGCGACGTGTTGAAGAGGAAGTTCGCGGGCGACCCGGACGAGCCGACCAGGCTGAGCGTGAGCGCGGTGCCCTGCACCGGCACGATGTTGAAGAAGGGGCCGGTGAGCGCGGCGTACAGCGTGACGGGGCCGTTGTTCGCGATCGAGAAGTTGCCGTTCGCGTCGGTCGTCGCCACGACCGGGCCGACGGCGCTGCCGGTGTGGACGTCGACGCTCGACAGACCGCGCAGCTCGAGGTTGCCCGCGTTCGCCGGATCGAGATCGACGTTGACGTTCGCCTTCGTCGAGCCCGTGGTCGCGGTGCGCACCGCATTCTCGACCCAGAGGATCGCGAGGCTCGGATCGGCGGCGACCAGCACGCGACCGCGCGCGGGCAGGTTCTCCGCGTCACGTCCGACGCCTTCCACGCGCACGAGCCACGCGAGCGTCGGCCCGCGATCCGTGAGCGGACTCTTCCAACCGTAGAGCGGCGCCGGCCCGGCGATCACCGGTTCGACGTCGGTCGCGTGCGCTCCTCCGACCCCGGTCTGCGTCGCGAACGCGATCTCCGCCGCGCGCGCCGCGGGTTCGGCGCCGACGTGCGGCACGAGGTCGACCCGTCCGGCGTCGGCGACGCCGACTGCATCGACCGCGATGATGCGGCCGCTGCGCGCGTCGAACAGCACCGTGTACGTCGCGTCGAACACCGGCACGCCGCCGACCGCCTGATGGAACTTCACCGCGACCTTGTCGGACGATCCGACGCGCGCGAGCGCGAGGCGCGCGACGCGCTCGCCGACGAGCTGGCCGCCTTCGATGCCGAGGAGGTCCTGATCCTGCGCGAGCAGCGCGCGCGCGGCCGATTCGAAGT
>CAZBOK010000099.1:0-12766 GCA_964493525.1 uncultured Phycisphaeraceae bacterium
CTCGTAGCAGCGGCGCGCGGCGTCCGCGTCGGCGAGCGAACGGTCTCGCACGCAGCGCGCGTAGTAGGAGTTCGCGAGCGTCAGCACCGCCGCGTCGGATTCGGCGCCGAGCGCCCGCATTCGCTCGAGCGTGACGATCGCTTCATCGAGGCGACCGGATTCGAGGAGCGCGCGCCCGGTCAGGGCATCGAACTCCCGCACGAGCGGGAATCGCCGTCGCGCGCGGTCGAGGAGGGCGAACGCGTCGTCGAACCGCTGCAGGCGGATCTGGAGGTCGGCGCGCGCTTCCCACAGGGCCGGGTCGCCGGGAAGCGTCTCCGTCGCGCGCTCGAAGGCATGGAGCGCGGCCGGTAGGTCCCCGCTCTCGAGTTCGAGTCTCCCGAGCGCTCGGTGCGCCGTCGCGACGCCTCCTTCGACCTCGACCGCACGGCGCGCGAAACTGACTGCCGCATGAAGGTCGCCCTCCGAGCGTTCGGCCTCGGCGGCGCGCAGGAACTGCAGCCGGCGCGGCGCCGCGAGCATGCGCTGCGGAACGAACACGGCCAGAGCGACGAGCACGAGCGGAGCGAGGCCGAAGCGAAGCGCCCGCGGAACGCGAGTCTCGACGACCGGGCGGTCGCACGCCTGCACCACCCCGATCAGCGCGAACAGACCGACTGCGGTCGCCGGAAAGGCGAGCGGCGTCTCGAACGCGGCGAGCACGAGCGCGGTCACGAGCCCCGCGCCGGCTGCCGACGCCGCATCCAGCATCGGACGGGGAGCGTCCCCGGTGCCGCGGACCGCCTGCGCGGCGACGCGCGCGTCGGACGCGAACACGAACGCGAGATAGGCGCAGAACAACGCGAGACCGACGCCGCCGAGCTCGGCGAGCACCTGCAGGAGCTGATCGTGCGCGTGCGACTTCAACTCCCACTGTGCATCGAACGCCGCGAGCGACGTCTGGAAGTTGCCGCCGCCGACCCCGACCACCGGATGCTCGGAGAACATCCGGAATGCGTTCTTCCACAACGACGGGCGCAGGTTCCCCGACCGATGATCGACGCCGATCCAGTAGAGGACGTGATTGAAAACGTCCTTCAGGACTCTCGATGCCGTCGGACGCGTGGGAATGAACACGGCCAACCCGCCGGCGACCGCGAGGATCGCGATCTCGATCGCGGCGCGCCCGCGACGATGCTGCATCGTGCGATCGACGCGCGCCGAGATGCGCGCGGCGAGCCAGGTGCCCGGCACCCCGACGATCATCGCCAAGATGGCGAGCTTGCTGCCCGATGCGACGGTCGCCGCGCCGAGCACGATCGAAGCGAACGCGTGACCGAGCCGCCGGCCGCCGCAGGTGCGGACCGCGACGACGAGTGCCGTGATCGCGAGCGGTGCGAAGCACGCGGCCGCAGTGTTCTGGTGTCCGAAGAGGAGTGACGCGAACTTCTCGCCGCCGGCGACGATCAGCCGGTCGCGGGCGCCTTCGAACCGCGAGGCGGCGACGGCATCGACGAGCGCCGCGATCGCGCCGCCCGCAACGAGCGCGTCGATCGCGCGCAGCGCGCCGGACGGCGTCGCGGCCGCGGAACGCACGAACGTCCCGATCGCCGCCGCGGACACGAGCGCGAGCAACTCTGCGTCCGTCGACGCAGGCGACGCAGCCCACGTTCGGGACGCCGCGAACCAGACCAGGAAGAGGAGCAGCGCGACGTCCGTGGCTCGCGGCGCCCAGCGCGCTCGTCCCGTGGCGATCGATCCCGCGAGCGCGACCGCGACTCCGAGGCAGGCCACCAATTCGACCGCGAGGCGCTTCGCGGTCAGCGCCGCGTCCACACCGGCGACCGAAGGGCCCGCGTCGAACCAGAGCGGCACGAAGACGAGCGCCGCGAGGCCGATCGCGTCCACGACCGGCGCGGACCGATCGCGCGATGCTCGATCGCCGCACGAATCCGCCGTCTCAGCCCCCGAATTCAACGTCTCACCGCCTCACGAAGGGGGCCGGACGCATTGTGCAACGAACGAGGCGGGCGCCGTCCGCTGGACGACGTCCGCCTCGCGTTCGAATGGTCGGGGCGACTGGATTTGAACCAGCGACCTCTTGCTCCCGAAACAAGCGCTCTAGCCAAGCTGAGCTACGCCCCGGAACTCCACGTCCGTCCGTTCGGCTGCCACTGCCGCCACTCTCGGGTCGGCGGTCCCGCGGCTCGGGAAGCGCGACATTCTCCCGCTCCGGGAGCGGTTCGCAAGGCGAAAGCCGCGCAGGACCCGAAGGCGTCACTCGCCGAGGTCGAGGAAAGTCCCGCCGTTCTGGCTCGAAAGCGCCTTCATCAGCATCTTCCCGCGCTCGTTGTTCCCGATGTTGATCGTGTTGATCGTGATCTTCCGGACCAGGTTCACCCGCTTCACTTCGTCGAGGATTCGCTCCGGTTCGGTGATCGGGCCCTCGGTCGGGTCGCCGTCGGACAGGAAGAAGATCGTGTCGACCTGGGAGCCGAGGTTCGTGTCGTAGCCGGCCTGCAGCGCCTTCGAGTCGAGTGCGGTCATCAGCGCTTCGTAGGTGTTCGTCTTGCCGAGTCCGCCGCCCGCGGCGTTCGCGAGGCCGGCCTTCTTCTTCAGGTTCTGCGACGAGCCGCCGATCGGCTTCAGCTTCGACACCCAGTCTGCCGCGTTGTTGCGGTTCAGGATGTTCGCCTGCACTAGGCCGGTCTTCCACGGCTTCACCTTGCTGGCGAAGGTGATGATGTTGAAGAACACGGTGTCGTCGAGCCCCTTGATCGTGCGCACCAGCTCGTACTTCACGATCTCGAGCTTGATGTAGTCGGAGTAAGTCCGCCCCTGCAGCTTGAACTTCTCCTTGTTCAGGATCGGGTCTTCCATCGAGCCCGAGATGTCGATCACGTACACGATGCGCTTCGACTTGGTCGGCACGCCGGCGAAGTCGTCGGCGCCCGGGTTGTAGCGCGCCTGAGTCGCTTCGAACGCTTCGCGCGCCTTGCGCACCTCTTCGTCGCTCGGAACCTTGAAGCGGTCCTTCCACTTGTCCCAGTATTCCTGCCACTTGTCCGCGTTGTCGCCGAGGTCGGACGTGGTGATCGAGATCAGCGCCTTCTTCACGTCGTCGCGCAGGCGGCCCGACTCCGCGCGCAGTTGATCGATGAGCGGTTGAACGCTTTCCTTCTGCCGGATGCGCCCGAGCGCGCCGACGGCCGCGACGCGCACCTGCCACGCCGGGTCCTTCAACTGCGCGAGCGCTGCCGCGTTCGCCGTCGGATCCGCGATCTCGGCGAACGCATCGAGCACGGCGATGCGCACCACCGGGTCCGACTGCGTCATGCCCTTCAAGAGCATCGGCGTCGCCGCCTTCGCGTGCAGTTTCCCGAGTGCCGCGATGCATGCGATCTGCAGTGAGCCCTTCGCATCCTCGAGCAGCTCGATGATCGGTTGGATCGCGAGCTCGCTCTTCATGCGCGCGAGAACCTCGACCGCGAGCGCCTTCTTGTCGGCGCTCGACTCGCGCTTGTTCTTCACCACCTTCTCGATGAGGAAGTCGGCGCAGTCCGGGCTCGCGTAGGACCCGACGACGTCGACGGCGGCCTGACGGACGGAGAAGTCCGGGTCATCGAAGCAGTCGAGTAGAGCTTCGATCGCTGCCGGCTGATTCGCCTTGTCGAGGACGTGAATCGCTTCGATCTTCTCCGCCGCGGAGGCATTCGCCTTGCCGTAGAACCGCTTGAACTCGGCGATGGTCTCGGCGGAAGCGTCCGCGCTCTCTTGCGGACCTCGGGGGACGAGCAGCGCGAACAGGCAGACGAGTGACCACATCACCGCGACGCCTCCAGCGCGGCCGGCGGGTCCGCGCGCGAACGAACTTAGTCGGCACGCCGATGCGCGACAAGCACGGTCACCGGCGCATCGGTCGCTGCTAGAGTCCCGGCGATGAAAGGACTCGTGATCTTCGCGGTCGTCGTGGCAGCGATCGGCGCTTCGTTGTGGCTGCTGTTTCGCCCGTCGGACCGCGATCTCCGCCGGCTCGAGGCCGAGACGCGCGCGTCGATCGATGCGCTCCAGGAGCGGTTGAACGACGCCGCCTCTTCGTTGAACCGGCTCCGCGCGACGCGCCCGAACGTCGGGCAGCTCGACCAGCAGTTGGCCGACTTCCGGCGCAAGAAGGAGCAGCTCGAGCAGGAGCTCGCGCGCGAAGCCGCGGAGTCGCCCGACCCGTCGATCGAGCGCGCTTCATTCATCGATGCTCGCCGCAAGGCCGCCACCCAGGCGGAAGCGGAGCGTGCGGCGGCCGACGACTTCGTGAAGAAGATCGGCGTCCTCGAAGGGTTCGTCCGCGACGCGTTGCCGCGCCTGCAGGTGATGCTGCTGCAGAGCCAGCAACTCGTCGCGACGCGGGATTCGATCGTCGCGCGAAAGGTCGCGCTCGACGAAGCGCTGCGAGTGAAGGTGGACGCGCTCGTCGCTCGCGCGACGTCTGCTCGCAACCTCGCGGCGCAGGTCCTCGACGTCGGCGCCGACGATTCGGCGCGCGTCAAGACGATCGCGCAAACGGCGCGCAGCGACATCGAGCGGATCGTCGCCGAGCAGCAGGAACTGGCGCGGGAACTCGCGAAGCTCTGAACGCCGTCAGTCCGAGCCGAGCAGCTCGCGGATCTGCGCTGCGTGCGGCCCGTCGGGAGCAAGCCGCTGGCAATCGCGCAACTGCTCCGCGGACTTCTCACGCTGGTCGAGCTGCGCATAGAGGTGAGCGAGCACGTAGGCGTATTCCGGATTCGACGGATCGATCGCGCGCGCGCGCTCCATCTCGCCTGCTGCAGCGCGGATGTTCCGCGCGCGTTCGAGACACGTCGCGACACCGGCATGCGCCTGCGCGTCGTCGGGGTTCGTCGCGCTCGCGCGAGTGAACTGCGCCAGCGCGTCGGGGACGCGGTTCTGCATGAGATGGAGCGATCCGAGCGCGATCATCGCCTTCACGAACGTCGGATCGAGTTCGAGTGCGGAGCGGAACATCGCCTCCGCGTCCGCGGGGCGATTCGAACCGGTGAGAGCCATCCCGAGTTTCGCCCGCAGCTCCGGGTCGTTCGGACGGAGCGCGACGGCCGTCGCGTACCGGCGCGCCGCGCTCTCCGCGTCCCCGCGGCGAGCGTACGCCTCGCCGAGCAACTCCCACGCTTCCGCGACGCCGTGCTCGGTCTTCACTAGTTCTTCGAGCGAAGCGATCGTGCGCGCCGGGTCGGAGTCGACCGACAACTGCGCGTCCTGCAGCGCGTGCACGATCCGCGCGCCGTCCTTCGGGTCCCGGCCGTCCTTCGTCGTCGCCGGAGCGACGTAGCCGAATTGCCGCAGCATCGCCTGATCAGCGCCGGAGAGCGCTCGCTCCACGTGGAGGTGCCGGTCGTGTCGGCGCAGGAAGTCGTCGAGCCGGCGCTTGAGATCGTCCGCGACGGCGCGTTCGGATTCGACGAGGTTCACGGATTCCGAACGATCCGACGCTGGCCGGTAGAGCTCGGGTCGCGGTGCGACGATCAACTTCGCGCCGCCCGCCTCGACGCCGGCGAGCCGGGCGAAGCCGTAGTAGTAGGCCGGCGCCTCCGATTCGAAATACACGAGATCGTCGATCGCCGGCTCCGAACGGGGCGCGTTCGAGCGCGACAGCTCGCGCGCGAACGAGCGGCCGTACATCGCGGCCGGTGCGTCGAGCCCGAGCAGCTCGAGGATCGTCGGCGCGATCGCGGTCGTCGAGCGCGTGTCCGCGACGACCCTTCCTGCGGGGAAGCGGCCCTTCGCCCACAGGATGCACGGGACGCGCAGCGTCGAGTCGTAGACGTACACGGTGTGCGTCGCCTCGTCGTGCTCGCCGAGCCCTTCGCCGTGATCGGCGGTCACCGCGATCAGCGCGTCGTCGGCGCGCCCCGCTCGCGCGAGTCCGTCGAGCAGTCGCGCGACGCACGAGTCCACGTAGGCGATCTCATCGTCGTACGCGGACGCGTGCTTCCCGCGGAACGCGGGCGGCGCCGTGTAGGGCGCATGCGCGTCGTACAGGTGCACCCACACGAACGCGGGCGCGGCGCCGATCGAATTCACGAACGCGAGCGCGGCGTCGACCGTGGTCTCCCCGTCGCGCTCCGGCTCGGCGCCCTTCGATGAATGCGGCCCGTCGTACACCTCGAAGCCGCGGTCGAGGCCGAAGCCTCGATCGAGCACGAACGCCGACACGAACGCGCCGGTGCGGAAGCCGTCCTGCCGGAGGACTTCGGCGAGGAACGGATTGTCCTCCCCCACTCGGAACGCGCCGTTCACACGGGCTCCGTGGTACGGCGGGTCGGTACCGGTCAGGATCGATGCATGCGCCGGGAGCGTGATCGGCGCCGTCGTGAGGCAGCGGTCGACGCGCACTCCCTCGCGCGCGAGTCGGTCGAGCGTCGGCGTGAGTTCTGCCGGCCCGCCGTACGCGGCGAGTCGATCGGCTCGGAACGTGTCGAGCGTGACGAGGACCACCGTCCGCACGTCGAGCCGGTTCGACCCGGCATGGCGCGACATGCGGAACGCGATGACCGCACCTGCCGCGGCGACGATGACGGCCCCGACGAGCAACGCCGCGCGCTTCGCTGCCATCACGATCCGCTCCCGCTCGCGGGACGCGCTGCGTCGGAAGCGGCAGACCGCGCGACGAAGTACCGCTTGTCACCCCGCCGCACGGTCACGCTCGCCGAGTCGAGGTATTCGAGCAGCGGGATCAGGTACTTGCGCGTCGTCCCGAGCGCATCGCGGACTTCGGGGACCACGATCTCGCCGTTGCGCTTCTTGGCGAGCCCGCCGATGATCTCGGTCGCGCGCGCGATCGCGGCCGACGTGAACCAGATGTCCTGCGCGCGAACGACCTCCCGGGTCTGCAGCAGGAGTCCGAGCAACCGCTCGACCGTCGACGCCGATGCGCCGGCGGCGCGCGCAAGATCCGCGAGCGAGGGCGGTGCGAACGGCGTGCGCGAGAGCTCGGCGACGAGGATCGCGCGCACGCGTTCTTCCTCGGGCGCGAGGCGCGGAGCGCGGCCGCGCTCTCGCAGCCGTCCGCCTTTCTCGATCTCGACACGGCCAACCTGCTCGAGGTGCCGCGCGATCGCTTCGAACGTGGCATCGTCGGCACCGAGCGCGGCGCGGATCGGCGCGGCGTCGGCCCAGGCGAGCATCGGCTCGGCGTCGTGGAATGCGCGCAGCCGCTCGCACACGAGACCGGCGGCGGCGTCACGCACCGCCGTCGCGAGCCATCGGTCCTTGCCCGCGCCGACGATGCGCCCGGCGGACGCGAGCCGCCCGAGCGTCGCGGTCGCGGCGGACGGCGTGCACTTGAGGATGCGCGGCGCGTCGGCCGCGGACAGCGGCGAGAGGCCGCGCTCGCGGAGAACTTCCTCGAGGAACAGGTCGGCGTCATCGACCGCCGCCGCGCGCGAGCGCACCGTCTCGACGACATCGTCGCGCATGCGTCCGAGCCGTCGCTCGGAACTCGAAACCAGCGTCCCGCCGCCGAGCGTGACCGCGGGCGACGGACGGCGGATCAGGAACCGATCGCCGCGGGACGCCACCACCGGCTCGTAGAGCCGCAGTTGGACCAGCGCCTCGCCGCCCGGCTCGAGCGCCGGACGATCGAGCACCGCGACGCGCGCGAGCGATTCGGTCGTGCCGACATGCACGCGCACCTCCGCAGCGTGCTCGAGCGGCGCGGCGGCCGACGCGAGGAGCCGGAGCCGCGCCTCGAACATCGACTCCGCGCGGAAATATCCCGGCGTCGCGACGACGTGGCCGCGGCGCACTTGATCGGCGTCGACGTCGCTGATGACCAGCGCGGTCGAATGACCGGCGGAGGCGTCCGTGCGGTCCTCCTTGTAGGCCTGGATCGAACGCACGCGGCCTTTCGCGCCGGACGGGAGGATCTCGAGGACGTCGCCGATCGCGACGTGGCCGGAGACGGGCACGCCGGTGACGACGGTGCCGTGGCCGTGGGCGGAGAACACGCGCTGGATCGGCATGCGGAACAGACCGTCGGCATCGGCGACGACGGTTTCGTCGATGAGCGCGTCGAGCCGCTCTCGCAACGCGTCGATCCCCTCGCCGGTCGTCGACGAGCACGGCACGATCGGCGCGAGGGAGAACGGCGTGTCGCGCAGGTAGTCCGAGATCTCGGCGACGACGCCGGCGCGGCGCGCCGTATCGACGGCGTCGATCTTCGTGACGGCGACCAGACCGCGCTCGGCGCCGAGCAGATCGAGGATCTCGACGTGTTCGCGCGTCTGCGGCATCACGCCGTCATCGGCGGCGATCACGAGGACGAAGACGTCGACCGACGTCGCGCCCGCGACCATGTTCTTCACGAAGCGCTCGTGGCCCGGCACGTCGATGATCCCGACCGTGCGTCCCGCGCGCGTGCGATAGGGCGCGAACCCGAGGTCGATCGTCATGCCGCGCTCTTGCTCTTCCTTCAGTCGATCGGGATCGATGCCGGTGAGCACGCGGACCAGCGTCGACTTCCCGTGGTCGATGTGGCCTGCGGTCCCGACGATGACGCGCTGGATCGCGCTCGGCACGCGCGCCTACCCGAGATTCTTCGCCGCCTCCGCGAGGGCGGTCGGGACATAGAGCACGCGCTGGCAAGACTGGCAGGTGACGATCTCACGGCAGGCGAGGACGCGCGCGACGTTGTTCGGCGTCAGGTTGATTCCGCAGCCGGTGCAGATTCGGCCGTCGAGCGAGACGACCGCGATGCCGTCGCGGGCCTGGCGGAGGGTCTCGTAGGTCTCGCGGATCTCGGGCTGCAGCTCATCGGTGAGCGACTTGCGTTGCGCGTCGGTGCCGGCGAGTTCGCCGCTCGCGAGATCGCGATCCTGTTCGCAGGTCTTCACGAACTCCTGGAACGACGCCTCGGCTTCCTTCAGCTTCTTCTCGGAGTCGTGCACCCGCGCCTGGAGACGTTCGATCTCTTCGTACAGAGCGAGCGTCGTGTCTTCGTCCTTCGCGGACTCCTCGCGCAGCCGTTTGATGTGGTGCGTGAGGGCCTGGTACTCCTGGTTCGTTTTGGCGGTGTTGAGCTGGAGCTCGAGCTTCTTCACCTCGTCCGAGCGCGCTCGCAGCTCCATCTCGCGGGAGTGCGCGTCCATGCGCGCGCGCTTGAACTCCTCCGCGGTCCGATCGTGCTCCGCCTTCACGCTCGCGACGGATTCCGCGCGCGCCGCGATGACCCGCGGCGTCTGATCGACGCGGCGCCGGCTCAGATCCCGTTCCTTGTCGAGCGCCTGCAACCGGACGAGCGCGATCAACGTGCGCCGGAACCCGATCTTCTCGTGGCCGGCTTCCATCACTCGCGTCGCTCCCGTCTCCGTTGGATCCGTCGTGGTCACTCCATGCTCTCGAGGAATCCCTCGAGGAGCCGGCTGCGCACCGGGTGCTGGAGCTTCCGGACTGCCTTGGCCTCGATCTGCCGGACGCGCTCGCGCGTCACCTTGAAGATGCGGCCGACCTCTTCGAGAGTATAGGTGTACCCGTCGCCGATGCCGTAGCGGAGTTTGATGATCTCTCGCTCGCGGAACGACAGCGTCTGCAGCACCGAGTTGATCTTCTCGCGCAGCATCACGTACGCCGCCGCGTTGACCGGCGATTCCGCGGCCTCGTCCTCGATGAAGTCACCGAAGTAGGAGTCGTCGCCCTCGCCGATCGGGCGGTCGAGAGAGATCGGGTGCTTGCTGATCTTCATCACGCGCTTCGCTTCGTCGATCGAGATGTTCGCGGCGAGCGCGACCTCCTCGATGGACGGCTCGCGGCCGTAGCTCTGGATCAGCTTCTTCGTGACGTTGCGCAGCTTCGACATCGTCTCGATCATGTGGACCGGGATGCGGATCGTGCGCGCCTGGTCGGCGATCGAGCGCGTGATCGCCTGGCGGATCCACCACGTGGCATACGTCGAGAACTTGTAGCCGCGGCGGTACTCGTACTTCTCGACCGCCTTCATCAGGCCGGTGTTGCCCTCCTGGATCAGATCGAGGAACGACAACCCGCGGTTGCGGTACTTCTTCGCGATCGAGACCACGAGGCGGAGGTTGCCGGAAGACAGTTTCATCTTCGCGGTCTCGTACTCCTGGTATCGCTTCATGATCCGCTCGATGCGGATGCGGAGGCGGCGCGGCGACTCGAGGCCCTGGATCACCAGCTTGTCGAGCTCGCGGCGGCGGCGGCGCGCCTCGCGCGAGCCGCGGGTGCCGTGGAAGTCCTTGCAGCGGCGCTCCGCCGACTCCATCTCGGCATGCTTCAGCTTCAGCATGTCGATCATCGGCCGGACCTTCTTCAACTGCAGGTTCAACTCCTCGAGCAGCATCGCGGCGCGGCGGCGGCGCCAGCCGATGCGGCGGATCACCGCCCACCGCTCGCCGGCGGCGAGCCGGTCGCGCAGCAGTCGGCGATGGTCGGCCTTCGTGGCGTAGAGCAGCTTCTTCAGTGTGCCGATGTTCACCTGGAGGCGGTCGGCGACTTCGCTCTTGCTGGCGTCGGTCGAGCCCGACGATGACGTCGCGACCTTCAGGGTGCGGTCGAACGCGAGCTCGCCGAGCAGCACGTCGTCGAGGATGCGGATCGCCTCGCGGAACGCGAACCCCGACGAGAGGATCAGCTTGCGGAACGCGCGCCGCGTGGTCTCGATGCGTTTCGCGAGGTCGATCTCCTCCTCGCGGGTGAGCAGCGGGATCTCACCCATCTGGGTGAGGTACATGCGCACCGGGTCGTCGATCTTCTCGGAGCCGCCGGTCTTCGCGAACTTGTCCTCTTCACCGGTCGCCGCGGGCTCCTTCTTCTCGCCGCCCTCGCCGATCTCGGTCTCGTCGACGAGCTCGATCCCCTGCTCCTCGAGCAAGTTCAGGATCGCGTCGATGTTGTCGCCGGAGATCACGTCGTCCGGGAGGATGCGGTTCATCTCCTCGTAGGTGACAAACCCCTTCTTCTTGCCGCGTTCGAGCAAGAGCTTGGTCGCGGGATCGAGCTTCTCCAGCTTGTCCTTTTCGGACTTGCCATCGCGCGCCGCGCCCTTGGACGCAGCGGCGTCGCCCTTCGCGGCGGGCTTCGCGCCCGCGGCGGCGGCCGGCTTCTCGATCGACTTCTCTTTCGTTCGGGTCACCATGCGTCAATCACCGCTTTCCTGGTTCTTCACGATCGCGTTCTGATCCGGGTCCGACGGCGCGGCCACGTGCCCGGCGCCGCCGCTCTTCGATCGCGCGTGCCGGCGGGCATGGAAGCGCTGCAGCTCCGCCAGCAGTCGATCTTGCGAGTCATCCACCACGTTTTCATCCGACGTGCTGCGCGCACGTCCCGCGTTCAATTCCGATCGCAGCTTCCGGTACCCCGCTTCGTCGCGTCGCTCGATCATCCGGTCGCGCGCCGCCTCGATGGAATCGCCGGCGGGAGGCTCGAACGAGAGCGCGAGCGAGCACGCTTCGAGGGCTGCGAGATCCGAACGCAATTTCTCCTGGAGCACCGACGGGGAAGGCGAGATTCCTGTCTCCAGGAGCGACCGAACCGCGAGGAACAAGCGGCGCCGGGCGTCCTCCCGAAAGTCGGAGTCGCATAGCTTGGTTTCGCAAGCTTGTGCAAACAAAGGGTTGGTCATCAACCCGAGCAGGACGGATAGCTCGTCCTTGCCCGCTCCGTCGATCGGGCCGGCTCTCCGGGGGACGACGGGCGCGGCCGAGGTGTTCCGTTCGATGCGCTCCGAGGGCGCTTTCGCGACCGCGTTCGGCAGTTCGCGCCGCAACAGCCGCTCGTCCAGGCCGAATTCCTGCGCGATTCGCTTCAGGGCGACGTCCATCCCGATCGGATCCTCGAGCGCTCCGATGACGCTGAGCACGTCGCGCGCTGCGTTGACCGTGGCGCCGACGCCGGTGCCGAACTGCTCCTTGGCGCGGCGGATCAAGAAGGTCAGGAGATCTTCTCCGGCCGTGTCGAGGAACCGTCCGAACGCCTCGGCGCCGTGCTCGATCAGGTATTCATCGGGGTCCTGCTCGGCGGGCAGCGACGCGACGCGGACGTCGAGCCCTTCCTGCAGCAGGAGTGGCGCTCCGCGATCGGCCGCGCGGCGGCCGCCGTCGTCGGCGTCGAACAAGAGGAGCGCCTTCGCGGCGAGCGGACGCATCGCGCGCGCGTGCTCGCGCGTGAGCGCGGTGCCGAGCGTCGCGACGACGTGCTCGAAGCCGTGCTGGTGCGCGGCGAGCGCGTCCATGTATCCCTCGACCACGACGAAATACCCGCGTGACGACGCGGCGATCCGGGCGCGATCCATCCCGAACAGGACGTTGCGCTTCGAGAAGAGTTCGGTCTCCGGCGTGTTCAGGTACTTCGGCTCCGACGCGTCGAGCACCCGGCCGCCGAAGGCGATCACGCGAGCGCGCGGGTCGCGGATCGGGATCACGACGCGGTTGCGCAGGAGGTCGTAGGGCGTCCCGCCCTCTTTCGCCTTGGCGAGCCCCGCCGCGATGACCTCGGTGTCCGAGTATCCCTTGCGACGGAGGTGGCCGAGCAGGACGCGCCAGTCATCCGGCGCGAGACCGAGCCCGAATTTGCGGATCGATTCCGGCGTGAAGCCGCGCTTCAGCAGGTACTCGCGCGCGCGGCCGCCCGCGGGGCTGGCGAGCACGCCCGCGTAGAACGCGGCCGCTTCCTTCGTGAGCGCGAACAACCGGAGACGACGCTCTTCTTCGCGCGACGGCTTGTGCTGGTCCGGAAGCGCGATGCCCGCCCGGTCGGCGAG
>CAZBOK010000100.1:0-12706 GCA_964493525.1 uncultured Phycisphaeraceae bacterium
CCTGGTCACCGAGGGCAGTGGGCTCACGCGACACGGCGCGGGCGACCCACGGCTGCGATTGATCGCCGACCCGATCGACGGCACGCGCAACCTGATGTTCGGGCTGCGCAGCGCGTGGATCCTCACCGCGTTCGCGGACGAGCGCGGCGACGCCACGCGGTCATCGGACGTTCGCGTCGCCGTGCAGAGCGAACTGCCGCTGCAGGACTCGCGCAGCTACCACGTCCTCAGCGCGATCCGCGGACGCGGCGCGCGGATCGAGCGTCGCTCCGTCGACGACGATCGCGTCCTGGAAGAGCGCGCGCTCGTCGCTGCGCGCGACGCGCGCCTCGACAACGGTTACTACGTGTTCTTCAAGTTCAGCCCCGAGGACCGTGCGGTGCTTGCGCGTCTCGAGGAGGACTTTCTTTCGCGCGTCGTCGCTCGGTTCGGCGTCGATCGACGCACGCTCTACGACGATCAGTACATCTCGAACGCCGGCCAGCTCTTCCTGGTCGCGACCGGCCGCTACCGGATGGTCGCCGACCTGCGAGCGCTCGTCGGGGAGCGACTCGGCGTCGAGAACTTCACGACGAAGCCGTACGACGTCTGCTGCGCGTCGATCGCGCGCGAGGCGGGAGTGCCGGTCGACGACGGCGGCGGCGCCGGCGCATTCGCGCCTCTCGACGTCCCGCTCGACGCACGACATCGCGTGTCGTTCGTGGCGTGGGCGAACTCCGCCGTGCGTGATCGCCTCGCGCCGCTTCTCCTCGAATCGATCGACGCGGTGCTGCCGCCGCGCGGGAGCCCCTCGTGAGCGACGCATCGTGGTTGACGGCCGGGCTCGCGGGCACCGGCGGCTCGATCAAGGAGAGCCCGGAGGACTTCGAGGTCGAGGAGATCGCGGACCGCCCGCCGACCGGGGCCGGCCGCTTCGTGCGCGCGTTCATCGAAAAGCGCGGCATCTCGACGCCCGAGCTGTTGCGACGACTCGGCGCCGCGCTCGAGTGCCCGTCGCGGCACTTCGGAGTCGCCGGGTACAAGGACGCGGCGGCCGTGACTCGCCAGTGGGTGTCGGCGCCCGCGGATCGCACGTCCCGCCTCGCGCAGGCGAACATCCTCGACGTGAAGGTCCTCCGCCTCGAGCCGGACATCGCGCCGCTGCATGCGGGTGAACTCGGCGGCAACAAGTTCCGCGTCACCGTGCGCGGCGTCGGCGATCGCGACGTCGCGGTCTCCCGCGCCGAGCGCGTGGTGGCGGAGCTCGCGCGCCGCGGGACGCCGAATTTCTTCGGGCCGCAGCGCTTCGGCGTGCGCGGGGAGTCCGCGGAGGTCGGGCGGCGGCTCATCGTCGACGAACCGGAATCCGCGCTCGACCTGATTCTCGGGGCGCCGTCCGAGCGCGAGCTCGATCCGCGCGCGGCCGCGTTCCGCCGCGCCTACGACGCGGGCGATCTCCGTGCAGCGCGCGAGCACGTGCCGCGCGCGCTGAGGCTCGAGGCCGGTTTGCTCGACCAACTGGTCGGCGGAGCGCCGAAGTCGAAGGTCGCGCGACGCCTTCCGGTTCGCGAGCGCCGGTTCTTCCTCTCCGCGTGGCAAGCGCTGATCTTCAATCGCGTCCTGGCGCGCCGGCTCGACCGCATCGACGTCGCGCTGCGGGGCGATCTGCTTCTCGGTGCGACCGGCCCGGCGCGCGAGTGCGTCGATCCGACGTTCGATCGCGAGGCGGTCGCAGCGCTGACGCTGCATCCGACCGCGCCATTGCCGGGAGGACGCGTGCCGCTCGCGAAGGGCGAACCCGGCGAGATCGAGCGCGCGGTGCTCGCGGAAGCGGGCATTCCGGAGGAGCGGCTCGCGCGCGCGGCCGGGCTCCCGCTCGACGGCGAGCGTCGACCCGTGCGGTTCGTTGCCCGCGAACTCTCGGTCGCGCCGGGCACGGATCCCGACTCGATCACGCTGTCGTTCACGCTTCCGAAGGGTTGCTTCGCGACCGCGTTGCTCGCGGAAGTGACGAAGTCATCCCCTCCGGTGCGGTAGCGCGAACGACGCGTCGGACGGGACCGTTGGGCGCGTTGAATCCACCTTGACGGTCCGCGGCGCCGCGTCTGAAATCCCGCGCGCCGGCCTGGGAAGGCCGGCGCTGCGCGCGGCCCACGACCGTGCGCGAGACGGAAGAAGAGGAGCCGCACCGGGGCCATGGACCGGGACCTCCCCGAGGATGATCTCTTGCGCGATCCCATCCGGCCCGAGGAATCGGGAGCGGGGCTCGTTCTCCGTTTGCTTCGCTCGGCCGGCGTGAACGGCACCGAAAACGTCGCGCCCGACGACGTCGACGGAGTCGCGGACCTGTTCCTCGATCACGCCGAGATCTTCCCGAGCGCGCGACTGCTGCATCTGCTGACCGCGTTGCTGTCGCCGCGGATGCACGAGCGCGCCCACGCGCTCTGCGAGCGGTACTTCCTGATGCTCGACGTTCCCGCGGTGGCGGACGACGCCGTGCTCCGCTGCTTCACCGGTTTCCTGTCGGGCGCGCGCGAGCGGCCGTTCCGCGTTTGGTCGGAGAAATTGCTGCGCGAGACCGCGCGGTGGGCCATCGACTCGCCCGAATTCTGGGTGTTCAAAGGCGGGAAGAACGCGACGCCGCGCGAGCGGATCATGGGGGAGCTCTCGCGGTTGTCGAACCATCTCGACATCCAGGCGCGCCGCGTCGTCTGGCTGCACTGGATCGAGCATCGCGACCTGCAGTCGGTCACGGCGGAGACCGGCGTGCCGCTCGAGCGCGCGGAGTGGATCCTCGACATGGTCCTGACGCAGGCGCGGACGATCGTCGTCGAGGACATCGCGAAGGGACACGACGAGTACAAGCGCCAGGAGCGGTTCGAACGCGAACACGGCATCGACGATCGCGATTTCAAGGATGAGTTCGCGGACGACGACGATGATTCGAACGACGACGATGACGACGACGATCGTGAGCTCGAGCATGAGTGAGCTCCCGTTCGATCGGCGCGAACTTCTCCATCACTTGCCGGAACTCCTCGAGGGAAAGGAGCCGGTTCTCGCGACGCCCGCGGTGAAGCGAGCGATCGCGGAAGATCCCGAATGCCAGTTGCTGATTCGCGCGGCCGCAGAGACCGCGATCGCGCTCGATCTGGGGATGAGTCGGATGCGCTCGGCCGCGCCGGAAGGCTCGGAGCGGCTCCGGCGTTCGATGGAGCAGGTGAAGCGCTCCTTCGCGCGGCGCATGGTCGACGTGTTCTGGGACACCGCGATGGCGGTGCTCGCAGAAGCGACTCAGTCGCGCGGCTGGCAGATCGATCGGCTCCACGATCGGCCCTGGACCCGACGGTCACCCGTCGACATCGCGGCGCTCGCCGAGAAATGGTCGGCGGAGCTCCGGATCCCGAACCTGCAGTGCGATCCGATCCACGCGTCGATCCGGAACGCCGCCGAGTCGGACAGCGCCCCGGCGATTCGCGCATTACTGGACGCGTGTGTCGCGTTGTGCGGATCGCTCGAAGGCGTGGCGGTCGCTCGCGCACAGAGCGCAGACTGGCTCGAAGCGGTCGACGCGGAGTGGGGCGATCTCGTGCGTCGATCCTCACACGGGTCGAGCAAGTCCGCGTGTTTGTCTTCGCTCGCGACGCGGCGAATGAACGCAGGCGCATTGAGCGAGGCACGCGACCACACCGAAGCAGCGCTGCATTGGGACCCGTCGAGCGTATCCGCGCTCCAGCGATCCCTGGCGCTGTCGGTACTCACGGAACCAGACGGCGCGCGCCCTCGATCTCGTGCCGGCGCGCTCATCGCGTTGATCGGTGGCCCGAATCGGCTCCGAGCGCTTCGCAGCGTCGGCGCGGATCAGCGCTTGTGGAGCGCCGCGCTGCCGCTCCTGCGCGCCCGGCGATTCGACGACGACTTGATCTCCGCGATCGCGAGCGCGATCGGAGAAACGACGCGCGACGTCACCGCGGGCGGCGGCTCGGGGTCTGCCGCGGCGGGCCCGGCCGGCGCCGGCTCATAGGCGGGCGGGAAACCGGGAGCGACGTCGCCCCCGGCCGTCACCCGCCCCCGTTCTTCTTCTGAAGGTTCGTGTGCATCCGCTCGAGCTGGCCCGCGAGTTCGCTCGACTTGTCGAATTCGAGCGCGGCCTCAAGGATCGCGATGCACTGGTCGAGGTCTTCCTTCAGGAAGTAGCCCATCGACTGGTTGGCGAGCGCCTTCTGCCGCAGCGTCGGCTGGTCCTTGAATCGGGATTCGAATTCGCCCATCGCCCGGATCGCGCTCTCCCAATCGCGCTTCGCGCAGATCTGATCGAACGTCGCGTCCATCTCGAGCATCGCCGCCTTCTCGAAGAGCGCGGGACGATCTCGGTACTTCGCTGCGAACTCTCGCATCGCGCGGATCCCGCCCTCGCCGTCCGAGCCCTCGCCGTGCTCGCGATACGTGTCGGCGATCTCGTTCATCAGTCTCTGATCGAGCACGGCGGTGCGCTTCTTCGTGAGCGCCGCGTCCTCCTTCGCGAGGTCGAGGAGCTCGTGGACCTCGCGCGGATAGAACACGAGCTGGATTCCCGGGTCGATACCGCTGAACGCGGCGTCGAGGGCGCGAGCGCGGTCGAGCCCCCGCTTCCCTTCGGCGTCGCGCATGTGTTCACCGCGACTCGCGCGAGTCGCGTGGAGCGCACTCAACTTCTCGAGCCACGGTCCGGAGCTGGGCCGCCCTTCTCATATCCGTGGCGCGCGTAGGGTCGGCCGGTCTCGTCCGCGAGGAAGACCGTCGGATAGTCGTGACCTGCCACTCGTCTCGCAGCCGGGCGTTCTGCTGCTTCACTTCCGGAGTCACGCGGCTCTCGTCCTTCGGATACTCGAGCATCACGGCGACGAATTCCTTCGTCACCGCCCCTTCGAACTCGGGCGTGCTGAAGACCTCCTTCTCGAGCTTGATGCAGAACGCGCACCAATCCGAGCCCGTGAAGAACAGGAGCAGGTCTTTGTGCTCTCACGCCGCGATCTCCTTTGCCGCCGCGAAGTCCCGCGTCCACACATCCTCCGCTGCTCGAGCGTGCATCGAGAGCGCGGTGATCGTCAGCGCGGCGATTGCCGCGGGTCGCGAGATCTGCATCGGCGTGTCCTCGTCAGCAACAACCGGGGTTGGTTCGGGCCCCGAACGGCGATCGCCGCCAGCCGTTCGGTCCTCATGGCGCGCTCATCGAGGAGTTCCGGCATCTCGGGGCCGCCGGACCGGATCCCGCTCTTTGGTCGCCGACCGTCGAGATTCTTCGCCATTGCGCGTGACGTCTTGCGCAGAACGAAAATGGCGGATGCCGCCGCCACCGTGGAACGGCATATTTTCCTTATTGTGCGTGGGACGCACTCCGTATCTTCACCGACGAAAGTCGTGGGCAGACCGCACTCCTGTCCCCCGTTTCCCTCAATCCCCTACAAGTTGGAGCAGTCTGAATGGCGACCGAAAAAGGCAAAGCGGCGTTCGAGTACATGATGAACCAGATGAAGAAGGACGCCAAGGCGACGTATGCCGAGGTCGCTGCGGCCTGCAAGAAGGCGGGCCACGCCGTGTTCCCGATTATGTGGGGACGGGCGCAGGCGCTGCTCGGACGGGTCAAGATGAAGCCGCGCGGGCAGGGCAAGGCCGCCAAGGCGAAAGCGGCCGCCGGAATGGCGACCGCGCCGAAGCGCCGCGGTCGCCCGCCGGGATCGAAGAACAAGAGCACGCTCGCCCGGCTTGCGGCAGGCGTCGGCCGCGCGGCGCGTTCGACGTTCGGAGGTGGCCACCCGTCGCTCGCCGTGAGCAATACCGATCTCGCGAACGCTCAGGCGCTGGTCGACGAGTTGAACGCCGGGAGACGCGCGGCGCTGCGGTACGAGGGTGGAAACTGGGTCATCGGCGTGATGTGACGCGCTCGGTCCGGACGGACCGAAACGCACGCACGAGAACGAGGCCGGGGTCCCGCACGGACTCCGGCCTCGATTCGTTGAGGGGTGTTGCCGTGGGGAATGCTGGCGACAGCGCCGAGCACCTGTCCACCTCCCGCGCTCAGAGTGGCGGTCCCCGATAAGGCCGGGTCAGGAGGGTCGGCGCGACGCTGAGGTCGGCGCGCGAGCCGGCGAGCCCTGTGCTCTGCCCGAGCTCGGTCGTTCCTCCAACGCCTCGCAAGGAGATCGTCATGAATACGCACGACATCGGTGCCACGCTCGTCGCTCTGTGCAACGAAGGCAAGAACTTCGACGTCATGCACTCGCTGTATGCAGCGAACATCGTCTCCGTCGAGGGCGACGGCGCCGAGACCGCGGGGAAAGGGCCGGTCATCCGGAAGTCCGAGGTCTGGCAGGGCAACAACACGATCCACTCGCAGGTCGTGCGCGGACCGTACTTCAACGGGACGCGGCAGTTCGCCGTCCACTTCACGTTCGAGGTGACGCCCAAAGCGACCGGGACGCGCATGACGATCGAAGAGGTCGGCGTCTACTCGGTGAAGGGCGGCAAGATCGAGCGCGAGCAATTCTTCAACGACGGACAACATTGACGCGGATCGCCGGCGCTCGAGGCGCACGTTCGGCATCGGGGACCGGGAGGGAGGATTTCGGCTCCCCCCTCGACATCGAAATCGACGAGGACACCGCCGCAGGCAGCGGATTCCTCCGTGCGCGAAAGACAGTGAACCCCGGGGGGGGCCGGATCGATCGGCGCGTCGACTCAAAACGGTTTGTAGAAACCGCCGGGAAGCGCGGCGTGGCGGGGCGACTGGGTACCGCGATTCTCGTCGATTGCACGAACTTCGGTTGGCGACTCGCGCGGAACACCGATTGCACTCCGGGGTCGACCGTTCGATTCCGACGGCGACTTGGAGGTGACCATGCTGTCCTGGGCTCTCACGTTCCTGATCGTGGCGTTGATCGCCGGTCTGCTCGGCTTCACTGGAATCGCTGGCACGGCGGCCGGGATCGCGAAGATCTTGTTCGTCGTGTTCCTCGTTCTCTTCATCTTCGCGTGGGCGACGCGTCGGCGCTCGCCGGACGTCTGACAGCGCCGACGCGCTGGAAAGGACTGCGACATGCTCAGTACAGTTCTGATCGTCGTGTTGATTCTTCTGCTCGTCGGCGCGCTGCCGCGCTGGCCCTACAGCCGGAACTGGGGTTACGCCCCCAGCGGTTTGTTCACGGTGTTGCTGGTCGTGCTGGTCGTAATGGCACTGACGGGTCGCTTGTAATCTATACGAGCGGAACGAAATCGCGCGCGGCGCTGAGAGGGCTCTTGAGCGCTTTCAGCGCCGCGCGCTTTGCACCCGCAGCCGCTGCGTGTCAGTGGCATCCGGTGCATGAGCTGATGACCCAGATCAAGAGAATCACCGGCAGCGGGACGCCCAAGAGCCAGAGAAGGATGCCGGTGCGTGCCTTGCCGACTTCACGGTTCGGTTTGTTCATGGGTGCCTCTGCAGGAAGAAGGGAATCGATGTCACCGGCGATGTAAGCAAGGCGGGTGCCCGAGGGCATCCGAGTGGAGTGCGCAGCGCGCACCAAGAGGACATTGCCGCGCGATCCGCCGCGAGGCGCGCTTGCATCGTTTCGAGGGAACCTCCGAGCTCCTGCGTTCGCGCGCGGCCGCTTCGCCCGCCAGGCGGTCTCCCAATCGCCAACGCGGAGGAATACATGTCCGGCAGCGCTCGCTGTTCCTGCTGCTCGCCGCGCTTCCGATCGGATGCTCGGCACGTGCGAGCTCTGGCATCCAGCGCACGGTGCCCCGTGGCTCGGTCATCTTGATCTGGCGCGGATCCGCGACGTGTTTGCGAGGTGCATCTCGCTCCAGGCGCCGTGGTTCCCGGGAACGGATCTCGCGACCGCCGCCGGACGCGATCTTGCCGAGGACCACTCGTCTTCCCCTGGCGAGGCGCGTTTGCCTGGATCGATCACGCGCTGGATCGTGGTCGCCGTGTTCGAGAGTTCCCGTCGCTCAGGACGCGCCCGCTTCCCGATCCAACTTGCGCTCTGACTTTGCCAGTTCGTCCAGCGCCTTCTCCACCACGTCGCGCCGCTCGCCGTGCCGCTCCTGAATCTTCCCCGCGAGCACGTCGAGATTGCCGTCGATCACGTCGAGGTCGTCATCGGTCAACTTCCCCCAGCGCTGCTTGACCTTGCCGCGGAGCTGCAGCCACTGACCCTTCAGAGTGTCACCATTCATGAGAAACCTCCGGAAACAGGTCCGTTGACAGCCTTGGTCGCGCCACGCGCGCTACGCCGTGCCGTCGGCTCGTGGTCGCCGCGATTGCAATGGACGTGCCGCCAACCATCTCGCGCGCGAGCGCGATTCTTCCTCACGCATCACGAATCTCGACGCCGTCGATGGAGAGGCTCTCCGCGGCCGGGTCGTCGCGCAGTCGACGGAAGCGCGCACATTCTTCGCGAAAGAACCGCCGCGCGGGTCGTGATTGCTTTCGGGCTCGCCCCGGATGTCAGCGCTTACGAGCGGTGCATTGCGGCCCTCAGCGCCTCAGGGCGGCAGGAGGGGTGTCGACACATGCAACGGCTCGACTTTCGCTCGGCGATTCGAATTCGGACCGGGTTCACGCAGCGGACTGTCGCCCTCGACGGCGGACAGTCCGCACTCCGACGGATCGATCCCTCTATTCTTGGAGCACCCCGCATGGCGACGGCGAAAGGCAAGGCAGCGTTTCAGCACATGCTCGCGACTTTGAAGGAGAACAAGCGGGCGAAGTTCTCCGAAGTCGCCGAGGCCGCCAAAAAGGCGGGCCACAAGATCTATCCGATCATGTACGGGCGCGCGCAGGCGCTGCTCGGCATCGTCAAGATGAGGGCGCGCAAGAAGAAGGCGTTTCTCGCCGCAGCCGCGAGCAGCGCCGGCGCGGCTCTGTCGAAGGCGGGTAAACGACTCGGTCGCCCGCCGGGGACCGGCAAGAATCAGCGAGCCTCGCGCGTGCCGACGGACGGCGCGGCGGCGCTCCACGTCCACTCTGGCGATCTCGCCACGGCGCAAGCGCTCATCGACGCGCTCCACTCCGGGAAACGCGCGACGCTGCATTACCATTCCGGCGCCTGGGTCCTTTCGGCCGATTGAGTCCACGGCGAGTTCTGGCCTTCGAAACGTCGACGGCTTTCAGATGTTCCGAGAATGCGGTCTCGAGCACGCCTTGATATCGACTTGGCACGCTTTCGCGCCAACCATCATTGCTGCGTGTCACCGAGACCTTCGCACATGAAGGCTCGGGGCATCGTTCTCCGCCGAACTCGATGTGCGCGAATCGTTCGCGCCTCGCGCTTCGGACGAGGCTCCGACCCGAACGGGTCGGTTCATTCCGGCTCAGTGGCGCGATCCCCAACAGATAGAACACCCACCGGGTGCAAGCCGTCTCGACCGCGAAGAAACACTTCTTGCTTCGCGATGCGCCGAGAGCCAAAGCAGCCGATCTACACGCATCACAAAGCACTTCGTATACACGCAGGACGACCAAGGACCGCAGCTTCTCACGAAGGTCAAGAAACGGGCCATTCTCCGGGGCGCGGCGTTCAATGCGTTCGCGCTGGCCATCGTGGCGGGGCGCGGCTGGGGTGCGATCACAGATGAAGAAAGACGGCTACTCGGCGATGTGTGCTTCGATCTTCTGTGTGTCAATGGGTGGGTCGTGATGGCGGGATGTGGGTGGGACGAGACCGAACAGAACCATGACGACACGTTCATTGATATCGTCTACGGTCATCACGCGGAGGCGGGGCGCGGCAGTAGACAGTGAATCAGCGCGCGTCGTACTGATCGGCGTCACGCGTGACCGCGTTCGTCGCTCGGAGAACGCCGCTCTCAGTCGAGCTGACGACGCCTGCGCGGAGCGGGAGTGCGATCCGACAGGATGCCCCGACGCGCTCTCGGGCGGCGACTGAGCCGCCAGCAGGGCCGCACGGGCGGTGCTTGCGAAGCGAACGGGGGCACGACAGAATCGCCGCGCTCTGCCCGCTCCTCCAGCCCAGAACGTGCCATGATGCGATTCATCCTCGTCGCGAGTCTTCTCGTCCTCTCGCCCGCCGCGTCCGCTGCCGACACGGAGATTCGGCCCGACGCGGTCATGCTGCGCGCGCCTGACGTCAGTCGGGATGCGATCGTGTTCCGGTACGCCGGCGATCTGTGGCTCGTCGGCAAGCGCGGCGGCATCGCTCGGTCGCTCTCGTCGCCCGCCGGCCCGGAGACCAATCCGACGTTCAGTCCCGACGGCACGCAGATCGCGTTCATGGCGGGTTACGACGGCGGCAGCGACATCTACGTTCTCTCGATCGACGGCGGTATCCCGCTTCGCGTAACGCACCATCCCGATCGCGAAGTGCTGTGCGGCTGGGATCCGAACAGCAAGGACCTGATCTTCTTTTCATCGCAGGATTCCGGACAGCAACGCGCGCCCAGACTCTTCCGTGTCAGTGCGGCGGGCGGACAGCCGACCTATCTCCCGGTTCCATACGGCTTGTACGGCGCAATCGACGAGTCCGACACCTGGCTCGCGTATTGTCCGCAGAGTTGGGCGCTGACGGAGAGTTGGAAGCGTTACCAGGGCGGCCTGGCGGAAGACATCTGGCTGTTCAATCTGAAAAGTCACGAATCAAAGCGCATGACTTCGTGGCCGGGTATCGACGCGATTCCGATGTGGCACGGGTCGAAGGTCATATTCCTTTCGGACCGCGGGCAGAACAACAAGCGAAACCTGTGGTCGTTCGACACGCAGTCGGGTGCGACCGAGCAGCTGACGAACTTCGAAAGCGATGTGCACTATCCGTCGGTCGGCCCCGAAGACATCGTCTTCGAGAATGCGGGCCATCTCTGGCGTTACGAGTTCTCGAGCGGCAAGAGCGTGCAGGTCGATATTCTGATCCCGACCGATCGGCCGGCACTGCGAGCTCGATCTGTCGACTGCACGCCGCTCGCCGACGGAGCGATTCCCGGCCCGACTGCGAAGCGCGTCGCCGTCGCGGCGCGTGGCGAGATCTTCTCGATTCCCGCCAAGGACGGCGTGACTCAGAACCTCACTCACACGGACGGCGTCGCCGAGCGCTACCCGGCCTGGAGCCCGGACGGAAAGTGGATCGCCTACATCACGGACGCGAGCGGCGAGAACGAACTCGCGGTGCGAGCCGCAGACGGACGCCCGTTCAAGTGGGGCGAAGGACCGAGCGAAATGGAAGAGAAGATCCTGACCGCGCTCGGGCGGGGTTACAAATTCCGACCGAGCTGGTCTCCAGACTCGAAGACGCTGGTTTTCGCGACGAACGACGGGTCACTGCACCGCGTCAAGATTGCCGACGGCTCGCACGATGTCATCGACGTCAATCCCGACGGACAACCGTTCGGCGTGTCGTGGTCTCCGGACTCACGCTGGATCGGAGTCACGCACCGCGGCGCGCGCTCGCGCCTCAACTCGATCTTCATCATCGACACGAGGTCGAACGAGAAGCACGAAGTGACGTCGGGTCAGTTCCAGGACAACGAGGTCGCATTCGATCACGGCGGCGAGTGGCTCTACTTCACGCGTGCCGCGAGCTTCGAGCCGATGTACTCGGAGATGGACGAGTCCTGGATCTACGCGAACTCGACGGTCCTCTGCGCAGTGCCGCTTCGCGCCGACGTGAAGAACCCGTGGGCGCCCAAGAACGACGAAGAAGGAAAACCCGACGACGCGAAGGACAAGAAGGACGACACGAAGGAAGGAGACGCGAAGAAGGACGGAGCAGTGAAGCCGGTGGAGATCGCGTTCGATGGGTTCGAGCAGCGCGCGATCCAGATGGAAGCTCCCGCCGGTCGCATCGGCAATCTGCAGGCGGCAAAGGGCAAGATCGTCTACTTGCGGTCTCCACGCGTCGGAACTGCGGAAGCCTCCGCCCGCGACGATGATGACGGCGATGCGCCGGTCCCTCGGTCGCAACTCGTTTACTTCGACGTCGAGAAGAAGAAAGAGGAGAAGATCCTCGACGGAGTCCTTCACTTCCAGGTGTGCGGCAACGGCGAAAAGATCTTGGTGCACACGGCGGACGCGTGGGCGTTCATCGATCCGGCGAAGGACCAGAAAATCGAGGACAAGATCTCGGTCACCGGGCTCAAAGCCACGATCGATCCGCGCCACGAATGGAATGAGATCCTGACGGATGCCGGGCGGCTGGTGCGCGATTATTTCTATCAAGCCGACACGCACCACGTGAATTGGACCGCGGTTGTCGAGCGTTACAAGGACGCGCTGCCCGACTGCACGACGCGCGAAGACGTCGACTTCCTGATTCGCGAAATGCTGGGCGAGCTCAACTGCGGCCACGCGTACGACAACCCGCCGCCCGGCATGGAGGATGGCCGCCCTGCGAGTCCCGTCGGCCTCCTCGGCTGCGATTGGGTGCTCGAGAACGGCGCGTACAAGATCGCGCGCATTGTCGGCGGCGGCGCATATGACGTGGACTCGCGCTCTCCACTCGCGATCCCGGGCGTCGATGTGAAAGCCGGTGACTTCCTGCTCGCGGTCAACGATATCCCGGTCGACGCGACGCGCGACGTGTATGCCGCCTTCGACGGTGTGGCCGGCAAGGCCACGTGGATCACGGTCAATGTGTCACCGCGCCTCGATGGCAAGGAACGGCGCGTCCTGGTCAAGCCGGTCGCGCACGAGGACGGGCTGCGTTACCGCGACTGGGTCTCGCACAACCGCGAGCTCGTCGCGAAGGCGTCGAAC
>CAZBOK010000101.1:0-12637 GCA_964493525.1 uncultured Phycisphaeraceae bacterium
GTGACGAGCCACGTCATTTCGATGCGCTCCGTCCGGTCGCGGCGGCGCGCGCGGCTTCCTCGCGGACGAGGTCGCTCGGGTCGTGCGCCGCGAGCGCGGCGAGTGCAGCGGCGACGCGGGGCTCGCCCTTTCCGCAGCGCTCGAGGGCGGCGATCGCGTCGAACCGGACCTCTTCCTCCGCGTCGGTCGCGATGCGCAGGAGGCTGTCGGTCGCGTGCGGATCTGGTTCCGTCGTCAGCGCCGCGAGCGCGGCGACGACTTCCTCGGTCGAGACCGCCTCGCGATTCGAGAGCGCGGCGTCGAGCGTGGCGGTCGGGGTGCGATGGCCGCCGCACGAGAGCGCGGCGAGCGCGATCGTCATCGCGACGGCCGCACGCGTCACGCGATCCACCGGCCGAAGCGCACGCGCGTGCGGTCGATCGTGGTGCGGATCGCGTCGAGGTAGGAGTCGCGCATCCGTTCCGCGTACTCCGATTCCTCGCGGCTTCCCGGCGGAATGCCGGTGACTTCGAGCGCGAACGTGAAGCGGAGCGCGAGGCCGCCGCCGTCATCGCCCTCGACGCGGTTTGTGATGGTGCCGAGCACCGGCCCGGAGAGGCGCTCGAACCGCACTTCGCTCTCGCGCGGATGAAACGTCACGCGCTCGACGACGCGATCGCCGCGCAGGAGGATCTCGCGGACGAGCCAGTCGGCGCCGCGGTCGGTGACGCGGCAGCGCGTGATCGCCCGCACGAACGGCACGGGGTCCTCGGCCTTCGAGAGCAGGCCGAGCCAGAGCTGATCGTGCGTGAGATCGCGCGAGGGTTCACGGCCGGACACGGTGAACACGTCTGCTCCTTCGCTTCGTCGCCCGCGACCTAGCGGGCGGCTCCGGCCTCTTCGCGCACGAGCTCGCTCGCGTCGTGCGCGGCCATGTCGGCGAGCGCGCTCGCGGCGGCGGCGCCGTCGATCGACTTCAACGCGCGCGCCGCGTGCCAGCGCAGCTCTTCATTCGGGTCGTGCGCGAGGCCCGCGAGCGCGGGAACCGCGGACGGATCGTTGCGCCGGCCGAGCGCCTCGACCGCGGCGACGACGGCGCCGGTCGAGTAGCGGTCGCGATGCATCACCACGTTCACGAGGTGCGGCACGAGGTCGGCGGGCGCGCCCGGCGCACCGGCAGCGGCGACTTCGTCCTCGGTGAGCGCGGGATCTTCGGAGCGGAGCTTCGCGAACGACGAGCACCCGGCGCCCGTGACGAGCGCGGCGAGCAGGAGGACGGCGAGCGCGCGGTTCACGACTTCCTCCGCGCGGCTTCCTCGCGTGCGGCGACGTCGTCCTGCAGGAACTTCGCCTCCGGATTCTCCGGCGCGGCGCGCAGCGCCTTCTTCACCCAGAACCGCGCCTGCGCGTTCATGTCGCGATCGCGGTAGATGCGCGCGAGGTAGAGGTGCGCGCGGAAGTCGTCGACGTCGTTCGCGACGCGCCGGAACTCCTCGAGCGCCTTCTCCTTGTCGCCGCCGGCGAACGCGGGGTTGTGGTAGTGCATGCGGCCCTGGCACAGGATCGCGAGCGCGTTCTTCGGGTCGAGCTCGATCGCCTTCTCGACGCCTTCCTTCGCCTTCGGGCCGTTCGTCATCCCGGACGCCATGCCGCGGATCTTCGTCGACCACAACTCCCCCACGACGCGCCGTGCGTCGGAGTCGTCCGGGTGCTGCTCGACGTTTTTCTTCGCGAAGTCGAGCGCTTCGTCGGAGAGCTGGTCGGCGTCGAGCGCCGCGAGCGCCGGCGGCATCTTGTCCTTCGCATCGGTATCGAAGAACCGGCGGATCAGCAGCAGCTCGAGTTTGCCCTGCGCGATGAAGTAGTCGTCATCCGGGCGCGCGGCGTCGGTTCCCGCGCGGTGCTGGAGGGTGTCGACGGCGCGGGCGATGCGCGCATGGTCGTAGGCCGGGAACGCGGCGATCACGTCGCGCTGGGTCTCATCGGCACGGGCGAGCTCGGCCTCGAACGGCGTGTGGAGCCGGTCCGCGCCCGTGGGCGTCCCGTCGGCGAGCATCGGGAGCACTGCAACCAATAAGGTGGTGACGACGCTCATCTGCGGGTCTCCTCGCGGGCCCAAACTATCGCGGGCACGCGAATCTCGTGGCGGGATGCTTCTTTAGACGGGTGAGTCCAAGATTAAGGTCGCTCCTTCGCGCGGCCGGTCTTGCCGCGTTCGCCGATGCCCGGTCGCGCGCCTGAAACATGTCCACTCCGCTCGCTCAGTGCGGCGTCCCGGTCGACGCGGACGCCGGCCCGGCCGGCCGACGCCATGCAAAGGAGGCCACCGATGGGCACGATCACGACGAAGGACGGCACGACGATCTGGTTCAAGGACTGGGGCAGGGGGCAGCCGGTCGTGTTCAGCCACGGGTGGCCGCTGACCGCCGACGCGTGGGACGACCAGATGCTGTTCCTCGCCGAGCGCGGGTATCGGACGATCGCGCACGACCGCCGCGGGCACGGCCGGTCGAGCCAGCCGTGGCACGGCAACGACATGGACACCTACGCGGACGACCTCGCGGCCCTGACCGAGGCGCTCGACCTGAAGGACGCGGTGCACGTCGGTCATTCGACGGGCGGCGGCGAGGTCGCACGGTTGATCGGACGCCACGGAACGAAGCGCATCGCGAAGGCGGTGTTGATCGGTGCGGTGCCGCCGCTGATGCTGAGGACCACGGCGAACCCGGACGGCCTGCCGATGGAGTCGTTCGACGCGATCCGCGCCGGCGTGCGCGCCGACCGCTCGCAGTTCTTCAAGGACCTGACGGCGCCGTTCTATGGCGCGAACCGGCCGGGCGCGAAGGTCAGCCAGGGCCTCCGCGATTCGTTCTGGCTGCAGGGGATGCAGGGCGGGATGAAGAGCCTGCTCGACTGCATCCGCGCCTTCTCCGAGACCGACTTCACCGAGGACTTGAAGAAGTTCGACGTGCCGACGCTCATCCTCCACGGAGACGACGATCAGATCGTGCCGATCGCGAGCTCGGCGCTGCGGACCGTGAGGCTGGTGAAGCAGGCGCAGCTCGAGATCTACGAAGGCGCGGACCACGGCATGTGCTCGACGCACAAGGACCGCGTGAACGCGGACCTGCTCGCGTTCGTCACGGAGTGACGCGGCCGCCGGCGGAATCGCCGATCGATTCGAGCTCTTCCCAGCGCGCGTACGCCGTCTTCAGCTCGCGCTCGATCTCGGGGAGGCGGTCGCGCGCGCGGCCGAACGCGGCGGCGTCGCGCGCGAACGCGGCGGGGTCGGCCATCCTTTCATGCAGCGCCGCGCGCTCGGACTCGAGCGCCTCGATCCGCGCGGGCAGCGCCTCGAGCTCCTGGGTCTCGCGGTAGGTGCGCTTGCGGGTCCGCGCCGGAGCCGGTCGATCCGACTTCGGCGCCGCGATGTCGCGGTCCGGCTTGCCGTCTCGCGCCGGCCGGGCGGCGCCGCGTTGACGGAGCCAGTCGTCGTAGCCGCCGACGAACTCGCCGACGCTGCCGTCCCCTTCGAGCACCAGCGTGCTGGTCACCACGCGGTTCAGGAACTCGCGGTCGTGGCTCACCAGGAGGATCGTGCCGGTGTAGGCGACCAGCAGGTCTTCGAGCACCTCGACCGTTTCCGCGTCGAGATCGTTGGTCGGCTCGTCGAGCACGAGCAGGTTCGACGGCCGCGTGAACAGCCGCGCGAGCAGGAGCCGGCTGCGCTCGCCGCCGGAGAGATCCTTCACCGACGCGCGGACTTGCTCCGGTCGGAACAGGAAGTCGCCGAGGAATCCGACGACGTGGCGGCGCGAGCCGCCCACCGTGACGAAGTCGCCCGCCGTGACGTTCTCCGCGACGGTCTTGCTCTCGTCGACGCGCGCGTGGAGCTGGTCGAAGTACGCGATCTCGAGGCGCGTCCCGTGGCGCACCGTGCCGCTGGTCGGCGCGAGCTCGCCGAGCAGGATGCGCAGCAGCGTGGTCTTCCCCGAGCCGTTCTTCCCGATCACGCCGATCTTGTCGCCGCGGAAGATCGACGTCGTCAGCGCGCGGAGGATCGGGCGCTCCGCGGCTCGCTCGGACGCCGGTTCCGCCGTCGTCGGCCAGGAGAACGAGACGTCCTTCGTGTCGATCACGAGGTCGCCGGAGCGCTCGGCTTCGACGAGCGCGGCCTTCACGGCGCCGATCTTCTCCTTGCGCGCACGGCGGTCGGCGCGCAGCCCTTCGAGAGCGCGGACGCGCGCGGCGGCGCGGGTGCGACGCGCCTTCACTCCCTGCCGCGCCCACGCCTCCTCCTGCTCGAGCTTCTTGTCGGCGCGCGCGGTCTCGAGCGCCTCGGCTTCGAGGTCGGCGTCGCGGCGCTGCACGAACTCGTCGTAACCGCACGTGTAGTTCTTCACGCGCCCGCGATCGAGCGACAGCACGCGCGTCGCGACGCGGCGGATGAACACGCGGTCGTGCGTCACGAACAGCAGGCTGCCGCGCATGCGCACCAGGAACTCTTCGAGGTTCTCGATCGCACCGATGTCGAGGTGGTTGGTCGGTTCGTCGAGCAGGAGCAGGTCGGGCGACGACACGAGCGCGCGCGCGAGCAGGACGCGCCGGCGGCCGCCGACCGAGAGCCGCCCGCAGTCCGCTTCGGGCTCGACGCCGACCTGCTGCAGCACGCGCTCGATCTCCGACTCGCGGGTGAACTCGCCGTCGCGCTCCAGCTCGTGATGCAGGCGATCGATCTCCGCGAGCTGCGCCGCGCTCGGGTGCGCCGGCAGCGCGTGCACCAGTCGGTGGTAGCGCACCAGGCGCTCCCCGTTGCGGAGCCCGGCCGCGACGACGTCCCGTGCGAGGCCCGCGAGATCCGGCAACCGCTGCGGCAGCTCCGCGATGCTCAGATCGGTGCGGCGGGCGACCTCGCCGGCGGTCGGCGCGATCGCGCCCGCGATCAACTGCAGGAGCGTCGACTTGCCGGTCCCGTTGCGTCCGACCAGACCGACGCGCTCGCCTTCATCGATGCCGCAATCGACGTCCGCGAGGAGCGGCGGCCCGCCGTGGGAGAACGAAACGCGGTTGAGGTTGACGAGGGTCATCTTCGCGGTGGATCTCGAACCGCACAGTCTGCCGCGAATCGACGCCGGAATCACGCGCGACGACGGATCGCGCGGCGCGCGGCGCGCGTCAGCCGAGCAGGGATCGCGCCACCGCGACGCTGTCGGCCTGGACGACGTGCTGGCTCGCGCAGACGCGCGCGAGCGCGACGAGGTGCGTGTCGCGCAGCGCCGGGTGGCCGGAGCGGTACACGTCGGTCGCGGTGACGAAGTACTTCTCGGCGTGCAGCGCCCCGTCGTCCGCGACCGCGAAGCGGAGCATGCGCCCGATCAGCGCTTCGCCGTCGCCGCCCGCGGCGAGGTACCGCGCGGCGGCCGCGCACGCGCCGGCCTGGTCGGCGGAACCGATCGCGGCGTCGAGGCGATCGAGCGATTCGTCGGCCGTCGCGCTCGCGAGCTCCGCGGATCGATCCGTGAACGAGAACCGCTCGCCGAGGCGCGCGGCCTGGCCGCCGGTGTGGTACGCGGCGGCGATCAACGTCGGCGCGGCCGCGTCGCTCAGCGTGCGCGCGAGGTTGCGCCACGCGTGCGCCGAGTCGGACGCGTGCACTCCGATCGACGCGCCGTGCACGCTGCCGAGCGGCTTCTCCGCGGTCGGCTTCGACGCGATGCCGTGGTCGGCGAGCAGGAGGCGCGACGCGGCGAGCGACAGCGCTTCACCGAGGTCGGCGGCATCGATGCCGTCCGCGAGGGCGACGGCCATCGCCTTCGCGGCGGCCGCGCTCGCCGCCTTCTCGCACACCTCGGCGAGCTCGACGATCTTCGCGGGCTCCAGGCGCTTGTTCCCGGCGGCGCCCCTCAGCGAGTGCTCCTCGACGAGATCCGGCACGAGCCCACGGACCTCCGCGTTGCGCGGCGCGACGTCCTTTTCGCGCAGCGTGCAGTAGTGCACGAACTGGCGCATCAGCGTGCCCAAGTGGTCGGCGCCGCAGTACCGCGCGGTCTCGAACGCGCGCCAGGCGAGGACGACGCGGTGCACGTCCATCTCGTCGCGCACGAGCGGAGCGAGCGCCGCGAGCGACGCGTCGCCGCCGAGCGCGGCGATCGGAGCGAGCGCGGCTTCCGCGCCGGCCAGATCGGACGCGTGCACCCGATCGCGCAGGAGCTGCTCGGGTCGCGGGAAGCTCGCCTCCGCGGGCGCGGGCCGCGCCGAGAGATCCGTCGCGAGCACGTCGGCCGAGCGGCCGCCGTGTCCCTGAATGCGCGTCGCCGTGCGATGCACCACTTTCAGCACCGGGAGCGCTCGTTCGGAGGCGGGGAGCCGCTCCGACATCCGCAGCGCCGGGACGAGCGCCATGAAGCAGTGGTACCCGTCGTAGTTCTCGCCGCCGAACGTCCGCGCGTTGGCGAGCGCGCATGCCGCCACGATCGTGTCGAGGCGCTCGCCGGCGCGGATCCGCTTCGCGAGCGCGACGAGGAGCGCGTCGGGCGGCGTGTCCTCGATCAACGACGCGAGCGGCTCGAGCCCGCCGAAGCGCAACCCCGGCCCGACCTCGGCCGCGAGCGCGCGCGAGGACAAAAAGTCGAGCAGCGCGGCGACCGAGAATCCGGCGGCCGCGGTCGAGGAAGCGGAGCGCGCGAGGAAGGCACGACGGGTCAACATGGCGAGGACTCCACCGTTCGGGACGCGTCGGATGCGCGCGGACTGTACCGCGTCCGTCGACCCGGCGCGCCGGGTCGCTCGATCGTGGGACTCCTCAGCGAATCGTGATCTGGACGCCGTTCGTCGCGGAGAAACCGCGCGCGATGCCCGGGTCGATGACGAACGCCTGCGCGGTGATCGAGATCGGGAACAGGACGGTCGACAGCGTGCCGGGGATCGTCGCCTGGCCGGCGCCCGCGCCGGAGCCGCCGAGCGGGAACGAGAGGTTGAGCGGGAGGAGCGGCGAGACCAGCAGATTGCAGCCGCTGCCCCCGAGCGGCACCGCGGAGCGCGCCGTCCCGAGGAACAACAGCGCGGACGCACCGCCGAGCGCGTGCGCGATCGAGACCGCGACCGAGCCGCCCGACACGAAGCAACCGGAAGCGGAGAGCGTCGGGACCAGGTTGCCGGACCCCGCGCATCCGAGTCCGTAGCCGGCGATCGCGCCGCACGAGCACCCGTGATTGAAGAGCAGCGCGACGCGCGACGACCCCGCGAACTCCGCGGCGCACGCCACGGCGACATCGGACGTGCCGTCGCCGTCGAGGTCGCCGATCGCGAGCGCGCGCGGCTGCACTCCGGCCGCGTAGTTGACCGGCGCGAAGAACCCGCCGAATCCGTTGCCGGTCAGGAGCGAGACGTCGTTCGAGCTGTACCGTCCGCCGTTCACCACGACGAGATCGTCGTGACCGTCGGCGTTGAGGTCCGCGATCCCGATCGACGTCGGCGACGCGTGCGACGCGAACGCGCCGGAGCCGGCGAACGCGCCGAGCCCGTTGCCGATGAGGATCGAGACGTCCTGCGACGCTCGGTTCGCGACCGCGAGGTCCTGCCGTCCGTCGCCGTTCAGGTCGCCGACCGCGACCGCGACCGGCTCGTCCCCCACCGCGGCGAACGCGGGCGACGAGAATGCGCCGTGGCCGTCGCCGAGCAGCGTCGACGCGCTTCCGTTCGAAGGGTTCGCGACCGCGACGTCGAGGGCGCCGTCGCCGTTCCAGTCGCCGATCGCGACGCCCGCGTTGTCGTTGCCCGTCGCGAAGAACGTCGCCGCGCCGAACCCTCCGGCGCCGTCGCCGGCAAGGAACGCGACGTCGGACGAAAACGCGTCGGTGCCGACGAGGTCGGACTTCGCGTCGCCGTCGAAGTCGGCGCACGCCACCGACTCGCAGAACGCGTTCGCGGCGAAGCCGGCCGGCGCGGAGAACGCGGCGAGTCCGTCGCCGAGCAGCACCGAGACGCCGCCGCCCGCCGTGTCGTTCGCCACGACGACGTCGGCGGCGCCGTCGCCGTTCAGCTCGGTCATCGCGAGCGCGATCGGGCTCGTTCCGGCGGGAAACGTCGCCGTCGTCGAGAACGCGCCGGTCGTTCCGCCGACGAGGACGGAGATCGTGTTGGCGCCGTTCGCGGTGACGAGGTCGTTCTTGCCGTCGCCGTTCAGGTCGAACAGGCCGACCGCGGTCGGACCGAGGTCGACGACGCCGCTCGGCGTCGAGAAGTCGCCGGCGCCGTTGCCGCGGACGATCGTGACGTCGTTCGACGCGCTGTTCGCGACGACGAGGTCGAGGAGCGAGTCGCCGTCGAGATCGCCGATCGCGATGCCGCCGGGTTGCGCGCCGGTCGGAACGCGGGCCGGCGCCGCGAACCCGCCGAGGCCGTTCCCGAGCAGCACCGATGCATCGTCGGACGATCCGTTCGCGACCGCGAGGTCGGCCGCGCCGTCCGCGTCGAGGTCGGCGACCGCGAGCGCGGTCGGGAAGAAGCCGGCGTCGAAGGCGACCGGCGACGCGAACGCGCCGCCGCCGGATCCGCGAAGGACCGCGACCGGGAGCGGATCGACGTGGTTCAGGACCGCGAGGTCGCGCACGCCGTCGTTGTCGAAGTCGGCGCCCGCGATCGCGACCGGCTGCGGCCCCGCGAAGTAGGTGATCGGAGCGGAGAACCCGCCGTTGCCGTCGCCGAAGAGGATCCCGACGTCGCCGAACGTCAGGCCGCGGTTCGCGACCGCGACGTCGAGGGCGCCGTCGTTGTCGAGGTCGGCGATCGTGAGCGACGCGGCGGATTCGCCGGCCGGACCGCCGGCGAAGTTCACGGCGCCGAAGAACGACCCGGCGCCGGCGCCGAGCAGGATCGAGACGTCACCGGAGAAGAAGTTCGACACCGCGAGGTCGGCGTCACCGTCGTTGTCGAGGTCGGCGACCGCGACCGACCTCGGCGTCGTTCCGGCGGCGAGCCGCGTCGGGCTCGAGAACGCGCCCTGCCCGTTGCCGAAGAGGATCGCGACATCGTCGCCGTCCGAGTTCGTCACGACGAGATCCGCGCGGCCGTCGCCGCTCACGTCGGCGAGGACGATCGACGTCGGATGGAGGCCGACGACGAAATTCGTCGGGCCGATGAACCCGCCCGCCGCGTCGCCGCGCAGGATCGACACGTCGTTCGAGTCGAAGTTGGCGACCGCGAGGTCGGGGACGAGGTCGCCGTCCAGATCGCCGACCGCGACGGCGTCGGGCGTTCGGTCGACCGGATACCGCTTTCCAGAAAAGACCGTGCAGTCTTGTCCGAAGGCCGAGGGGAACAGACAGAGCGACAGGACCAGCCCACGGACGGCCAAGACGACTCCTATCCACCTGCGCGCGCCCGTCCATCGAGGGACGAGCGCGTCGATCGGACCGGCATCCGACCCCGACGACGGCAGTGGAACAGCAAGCGAAAGGCCGGTCAAAGGGCGGCGGAGCGGCGCCGCCCGAGCCGGCGCGCGTCACGGGGCGCGGCGCGCCGCGTCGAGCAGGATGCGGCGCTCGGCGCGGGCGATCGCGGTGCGGGCGGCGTCGATCGCGTCCGCGTTCACCGAGATCGAATCGATCCCGAGCCGCACCAGCGTCTCGGCGAACTCGGGGCGGTTGGACGGCGCCTGTCCGCACAAGGACGATGTGATTCCCGCCTGCTTGCACTGGCCGATGATGCGCGCGATCGCGTCGAGCACCGCGCCGTCGCTCTCGTCGAACAGCTCGGCGCAGATCTCCGAATCGCGGTCGACGCCGAGCACGAGCTGCGTGAGGTCGTTGCTGCCGATCGAGACCCCGTGGATCCCGAGCTTCGCGTACTCCGGGATCCAGTAAGCGACCGACGGCACCTCGGCCATCACCCAGCGCAGGAGCGTGCGGTCGCCGGCGAGCGGACTCGCGTCGATGAGCGCGAGGCAGCGCTCGAGCTCCCAGCGCGTGCGCACGAACGGGATCATCAGGTGGAGGTTGCGGTGCTCTTGGCGCACGCGCGCCAGCGTCTCGAGCTCGAGCCGGAAGAGCGCGGGGTCCTTCGCGTAGCGGAAGCAGCCGCGGTACCCGATCATCGGGTTCTCTTCCTGCGGCTCGTGCGCGGCGCCGCCTTTCAACCCGCGGAACTCGTTGGTGCGGAAGTCATACGACCGGTAGATCACGGGCCGCGGAGCGAACGCGCGCGCGATGCGCGTGAGCTGGGCGCTCATCTTCGTCACGAACTCCTGCGCGCCGCCGTCCGCGATCAACTGTCGCGGATGCCGTCCGTCGAGCGCGCTGGTGATCATGAACTCCGCGCGCAGGAGGCCGACTCCGTCCACGTCCTGCGCCGCGACGCGCTCGGCTTGGTCGCTCATCGCCAGGTTCACGTAGAGGCGCGTCGCGAGCGGCTCGACGGCCGCTGCGCGCGGCGCCGCGGAGGATGCCGGCGCGGGTCGCGCCGTCGCCGCGACGACGACTCCGGACAGCACGCGGCCTTCCGATCCGTCGACGGTCACCTGCTCGCCGTCGCGCAGCGTCGACGTCGCGTTGCGCGCGCCGACGATGCACGGGATCCGCAACTCCCGGCTCACGATCGCCGCGTGACACGTCATGCCGCCGCCGTCGGTGACGACCGCGGCCGCGCGGCGGATCGTCGGCACCCAGTCCGGCGCCGTCATCGGCGCAACCAGCACCTCGCCGTCCTGCAGTCGGCCGCCTTCGTCCGGACGCTGCAGCACGCGCACTCGGCCGGATGCCCGCCCGGGCGCCGCCGCGAGACCCTGCGCGAGCACGGCGCCGTCCCCGGCGACGATCTGCGGCGCCTGCGCCGCCGCCGGCGTGCGTTTCCCGTCGAGCGTCGTGATCGGCCGGGTCTGTACCACGAACCACCGACCGCCCGACTCCGCCCACTCGACGTCCTGCGGGGCTCCGAAGTGCTTCTCGATGTCCTGGCCGATCCGCGCCAACAAGATCGCGTCTTCGTCGGACAGCACGCGCGCGTTCGCCGCGCGCTCGTCGAGTTCGACGCGCCGTTCCGCGGCGGCGCCATCGGCGCGTTCGATGCGGAACGCCTTGCGACCGATGCGCGTCGTCAACACGCGCGGCTCGTCCCCCTTCGCGAGGACGTAGGTGTCGGGCTCGACCTGACCGCCGACGACGACCTCGCCGAGGCCGAACGCGCCTTCCACGACGATGCGCCCGCGATCCGCGGTGGTCGGATCCGCGGTGAACATCACGCCCGCGCGGGCGGAGTCGACCATCCGCTGCACGACGACGGCAAGTGCGGGCTCCTCGGTGAGCCGGCGCGCCTTGCGGTACGCGACGACGCGCGTGTTGTACGCCGACGCGAAGCAGCGCACGAGCGCGGCCTGCAGCGCCGCATCGCCGTCGACGTTGGTGATCGTCTCGTGCATTCCGGCGAACGATGCGTCGGCCGAGTCCTCGGCGGTCGCCGACGACCGCACCGCGACGCGACCGCCGCCGATCTGCCGGTACGCCGCGCCGAGCGCGGACGCGAGCGCGGCCGGGAGGCGCGCTCCCGCGACCAGGCGCCGCATCTCGGACGCCTGCTGCTCGAGGCCCGCCGCATCGCTCGGGTCGACCGCGGCGAAGATCGCCGCGAGCCGCGCGCGCAGCCCCGCGGATTCGAGATGCACGCGGAACGCGTCGGCCGTCACGACGAAGCCGTCGGGAACGGGGAAGCCCGCGCGCAGCAGCTCGCCGAGGTTCGCGCCCTTGCCTCCCGTGCGAGCGACATCTCCGCGCCCGACTCGCGCGAGCGGCAGCACGAGCTCCGACGGCGCCGGCGACGGATCGACGCGAACGGACGCTTCACGCTGGGTGTCGGGCATGGCACGGACTCCTTCGCATCGATTCGGAGGTAGGAACGCTCGGCGGGCGCTTCGTCCCACCGGCGAGCGCAATGGGTGTTCCGCCGCGGCGCGCCTCGCGATCTGCGCACGCCGCGGCGCGCAGCGGGTTCGCGACCCGCAGATCGGGGAAGCGTCCCCGCGGGCCGCGCCGGCGGGCGGAGGAACTCCCGATCCGGTGCGCGCCGCCGCCGGTCGAGGACCGGAAACCGGCGCCGGGGAGCGGCACGCGCCCTGCTCTCGTCGCGGCGAACTCGACGTTCCCGATTTCCGCCTTCCGGAGTTCTCGATGACCTCGTTCTCGTCGATCCTGTGCCCCGTCGACTTCAGCGCGACCGCGCGCCGCGCATTGTCCGTCGCCGTGCAGGTCGCGCGGAAGACGCGGGCCAAGCTGCGCGTGCTGCACGTGCTGCCGATCGTCGGCACTCCGGACGAGCAGAAAGCCGCGGCCGAGGAGCTGCGCAAGATCGCGCCGGCGGAGTTCGACGACGTCGTCCTCGATCGCACCGTCGAGCGCGCGGCCACGCCGGACGCGGCGATCCTCGCGGCGATCGATCGGTTCAAGACCGACCTCGTCGTGATCGGCACCCACGGACGCACCGGCTGGCGGCGCGCGTTGCTCGGCAGCGTCGCGGAGCGCGTGGTCCAGCTCGCGCCGTGCGCGCTGCTGACCGTCGCGCCATCCGCGGGCGCGGAAGTGCACGCGCTGCACCGCGTGCTCGTCGCGCACGACTTCTCCGCGTCCTCCGACGCCGCGCTCGGCGTCGCGATCCGCCTCGCGCGCGCGAG
>CAZBOK010000102.1:0-12621 GCA_964493525.1 uncultured Phycisphaeraceae bacterium
GCGCTCGTTCCTGCGTCAGGACCCCGACGTGATGTTCGTCGGCGAGATCCGCGACAAGGAAACGGCCGAGATCGCGATCCGCGCCGCGTTGACCGGCCACCTCGTGTTCTCGACGGTTCACACCAACGACTCGCCGTCGTCGGTCTCGCGTCTCCTCGACATCGGCATCGAGCCATACCTCGTGTCGTCGTCGCTGCTCCTCGTGATCGCTCAGCGCCTCGTGCGCTTGATCTGCCCGCGCTGCAAGATCCAGATCGATCCCGACGCCGCCACGGCGAAGAAGCTGAAGGAAGCCGGTCTCACGCCCGACCGATTCGAGAACGGCAAGATTTCGATCGGCAAGGGCTGCGACTACTGCTTCAACTCCGGCTACGTCGACCGCACCGCGATCTACGAGATGCTCCCGATCGACGAAGCGATGAAGGAACAGATCGTCGACCGCGCGTCGGCGACGGTCATCAAGAAGTCGGCCGTCGAGCGCGGCAACCTCTCCACTCTCCGTCAGGACGGGCTCGCGAAGGTCACGCGCGGGTTGACCACGATCGACGAAGTGATGCGCGTCACGCAGCTCGACGCGATGTGAACCCGGGCCTCCGAGACGGACTCCACGACGAATGCCGGTTTACGAATACAAGGTGTTCACGATCGCCGGCGAGTCGAAGTCCGGCATCTGCGACGCCGACACGCCGCGCGAGGCGCGCGAGAAGCTTCGCCGCGAGAAGCTCCACGTCGTCTCGCTGAAGGAGATCGACCAAGGGAAGGACAAGGGCGGCGGCGGCGGTTCGTTCGGAGGACTGCGCAGGAAGAAGCAAGTCGCCGAGATGGCGATGATCACGCGCCAGTTCGCGACACTGATGGAGTCGGGCATCCCGATGGCCGAGGCCATCAAGGCGCTGACCGAGCAGATCCAGAACAAGACGATGGAGACGGTGTACCGCGACGTCCGCGAGAAGATCTCCGGCGGCTCCTCGCTCGCGGAAGCGCTCGCGCACCACCCGCGCTACTTCGACGACCTCTACGTGAACATGGTGAAGGCCGGCGAGGCGGCGGGCAACGTCGACCAGGTGCTGATGCGGCTGTCGGAGTTCCTGCTCCGGCAGAACCGCACGCGCAACAAGGTCACCAACGCGCTGATGTATCCGATCATCATGGTCGGCGTCGGCGTCATCGTCGTCGCGGTGCTGATGACGTTCGTCGTGCCGAAGATCATCAAGCTCATCGAAGCGCGCCACCAGGACCTCCCGCTCCCCACCAAGCTGCTGATCACCGGCTCCGACTTCCTGCGCAGCTACTGGTACCTGCTGGTGCTCGCGGTCGTTGCCGCGCTCGTGACCTACGGCGCGGTCCGTCGCACTCCGAAGGGCCGCCTCGCGACCGACCGCTTCTTCCTCAAGATGCCGATCTTCGGCGACCTCCTCACCAAGCAGGCGGTGTCGCGCTTCGCGACGACGTTCTCGTCGCTGCTCGCCTCGGGCGTGCCCGTGCTCGAGAGCTTGATGATCGTGAAGAACGTCGTGAACAACGCGGTGATCGCGAACGTGCTCGACGACGTCCACAACCGGATCATGGAAGGCGCCGACATCTCGACGCCCTTGAAGAACAGCAAGATCTTCCCGCCCACGGTCGGCTACATGGTCGCCGTCGGCGAGCAGTCCGGCCGGTTGGAAGAGATCCTGCAGAAGCTCGCGACGACCTACGACGAAGAGATCGACATCGCGGTGACGCGCATGACGTCGGTCCTCGAGCCGATCCTGATCCTCGGCATGGCGGTGGTCGTCGCGTTCATCGTGATCTCGATCCTGCTGCCGATGCTGCAGCTCGCGAAGCTCGGTTGACGCCCCGGTGCGCACACTCACGCGAATCCGCGCGAAGCAGCACGGGATATACTTCGTTCTGGAGGCTCATATGAACGGAACACACGCGATGGCCCGAACCGGACGGCGACACGGATTCAGCTTGATGGAGCTGATGGTCGTGATCGCGATCCTCGGCATCCTCGTCACCCTCGTCGCGACCAACGTCATCCCGATGCTCGTCCAGAGCAAGCAGACCGCGGCGAAGACCGAGATCCAGGTCTGGAAGCACGCGATCACCCAATACCTGACGTTGAACAACCGCCTGCCGGACAGCCTCGACGTCCTCACGCAGCCCGACCCGAAGTACAACGACGAGCCGTACCTCGACAAGGAGCCGATCGATCCGTGGGGCAACCGCTACGACTACAAGCGGATCTCCGGATCGAAGTTCGAGATCATCTCGTACGGCGCGGATGGGCTGCCCCAGGGCGACGGCGAGAACGAGGACATCTCCTCGAACAAGCTCACCGGCCAGGACAAGTAGCCCCGCATGAAGCACGGGCGCCGACGCGGGTTCACGCTGATCGAGTTGATGGTGACGATCGCCATCATCGGTCTCCTGTTCGGCCTCGTGTTCCTCAAGATCGATTCGCTCGTCCCGGCGACGCGGCTGCAGTCGGATGCGCGCGCGCTGAAGAGCAACCTCGAGCTCGCGTTCAACTACTCGGTCGTCTCGGGACGCGTGATCCTCTTCCAGTACGACCTCGATAAGAACTGCTACCGCTTCTACATCCCGTTCGAGCTGTCGGACGATCAGTCGGAAGTCATCGGCAACGGCGAAACGACGATCCTCGATTGGACGGCGCTCGAGGACGACGTGAAGTTCCTCGACGTTCAGGTCGGCGAAGGCGCGCCGGTCGCGCGCGGATCGGTGATCATCACGATCGAGCCGCGTGGAGTCGCGACCGGCCACATCGTCCACCTCGCGCGCGAATCGAATCCGGACAAGATGTTCTCCGTGTTCCTGTCGCCGTTGCTCGGCGACGTCGACGTGACCGAGGGATACCAGCAGCCGGAAGTCCTGGAGGGCGACGATGCGTCCTGAGCGCCGCGCGGGCTTCACGCTCCTCGAAGTCATGGTCACGATCGCCGTCGTCGGCGGCTCGCTCGTCGCGATCCTCGCGCTGCGTGAGAAGGCGCAGGTCCAGATGTACGAGGCGCGCAACGCGAACATCGCGCGCTCGCTCGCGCGCCAGTTCCTCTCCGAGATCGAGTTCCGCGACCCCGGCACGCAGAAGAGCGGGGGTTTCGACGGATACGACGGGTTCACCTACACCCTCGGCATCCGCGAGGTCGATCTCGTCACGGGCGACGACCCCGAGGACAAGAACGGCGACGGCTTCACGAAGGACGACAAGACGAACAGCAGCAGCAAGAAGAAGAAGTCGAGCTCGAGCAGCGCCTTCAAGCCGGGCGACGCGGTCGACCCGGAAGAGGACGAGCTCGAATACCCGGTCCGGCGCGTGAAGCTCACGATCGACTACCCGAACCTCAGCGATTCGGGTGATCAGGCCGGCAAGGCGCATCAACTCGTGATCGAGACGATCCTTCCCGCGTTGCCGAAGGACGACAACGTGACCGACCTGACGAAGTCGGGCAAGAAGAACGACAAGTGAACTCGGAGCACCCCCCCATGCGCATCGAAAGACTGCTCCGCTCCCGCTCCGGCCGCCGGGGGTTCACGCTGATCGAGGTGATCGTGACGCTCGGCATCGTCGGCATCATGATGGCCGCGATCTACGAGTGCTTGTTCAAGACCCTGCAGGCGAAGCGCATCTCGGAGAACGCGGTCGCCGGCTCCCGGGTCGGGCCGCTCCTGCTCGATCAGATCGAGCGCGACGTGAAGCAACTGTTCGCCTACAACATCGCGCACGGGAAAGTGCTGTCGACGAAGGACGACCGCATCAACGGCATGGATGCCGACCGCATCTCGCTCGTCTCGGCGACGCAGCGTTCGACCTCGGCGCTCGTGCTCAATCGTCACGGCTCCGACAAGGTGATCTTCTCGAACGTGAACGAGGTCGGTTACACGCTGACCGCGAACAAGGAGAACCCGGACTTCCTGGTGCTCTGGCGACGCGAAGACTTCTACGTCGACGACGACCCGCTCAAGGGCGGCAAGGCGATCAAGCTCTATCAGCGCGTCCGCGGCTTCAACATCGCCTACTACGGCAGCCTCGAGAAGGACGCAGAGCGCAAGGACGACTGGGATCTCGAGAAGGAGAAGCACCTGCCCGCCGCGATGGAGATCACGCTGTCGCTCGAAGTCGAGCCGCGCAACGTCGGCGACTTCGTCTCGGCGGAGGAGCTCGAGCGCCGGCAGTACACCTTCAAGCGCTGGATCGTGATGCCGACCGACCTCGCGTCGATCGTGGCCGTCCGACCGAACATCCCGTCCGCTGTCTCGGACGACGGTTCCAGTCCGTTCGGCAAGCACAAGGACGGCGACGGCGACGACAAGGACGGCGGGGACGGAAAGATGGGCGGCGGCGACAAGGGGAAGGACGGCAAGGGCGGGTCCGGCGGCGGGAACAGCGGCGGACGCGGACCGCTCGGCAACATCGGCGGCGGCGGACCGAGACGCGGCGGGAATGCAGGCGGCGCGGGCGGTGCGGGTGGCGGGGGAGGCAAGACCGGACACTGACCGACCGCGTGGATCGCGTCAGCTCCGCGGGACGAGCGCCTCGCGGCCACCGAGGTACGGGCGCAGCGCCTTCGGCACGTTCACCGAGCCGTCTTTGCGCTGATGGCACTCGAGCAGCGGGATCAGGATGCGCGGTGACGCGACCACCGTGTTGTTGAGCGTGAAGCAGAACCGCGTCTGACCCGCGGCGTCCTTGTATCGCAGCTTCAAGCGCCGCGCCTGGTAGTCGTGGAACGCGGACGCGCTGTGCGTCTCGCTGTACCGCTTGCGCGAAGGCATCCACGTCTCGATGTCGAACTTGCGCACCTGCGAGAGCCCCAGGTCCCCACCGCAAACTTCGACCACGCGGTACGGCAGCTCGAGCATCGCCAGCAAGTCCTCGGAGTTCTTCATGATCTCCGCGTGGAGGCGCTTGCTCGCTTCCGGATCCGCGGGCGCGATCACGACCTGCTCGACCTTCTGGAACTGGTGGATGCGGTACACGCCGCGCGTGTCCTTGCCCGCGGCGCCGGCCTCGCGGCGGAAGCAGTACGACCACGCCACGTACTTCCGCGGCAGCGTCGCCTCGCCGAGGATCTCGTCCGAGTGGAACGAAGTCACGGGGACTTCGGCGGTGCCGGCGAGGAACAGTTCGTCCTTCTCGCACGCATACGCCTGTTCCTCGCCGCCCGGGAAGTAGGCGGTCCCCTCCATCGCGCTGCCCTTGACGAGCACCGGGACGGAGAGCGGCTGGTAACCGCGCGACGTCATGAGGTCCATCGCGAGGTTCATCACCGCGCGCTCGAGCAGCGCGCCGTCCCCCACCAGGAAGTAATTGCGCGATCCGGCGACCTTCACGCCGCGCTCGACGTCGATCAAGCCGAGTCGTTCGCCGATGACGACGTGGTCCTGCGGCTCGAAGTCGAACGTCGGCGGCGTGCCGACGCGCTTCGCTTCGACGTTTTCGTCCTCGTCCTTGCCCTCGGGAACCTCGGGCGCCGGGACCTGCGGCACGCGCAGCTGCAGATCGCGCAGCGTCGGCTCGATCTCGCGTTGGCGCTCTTCGGCCGCCTTCAACTCGTCCTTCAGAGCGGAGAGCTCGGCGCCGGCGCGCGCGCGTTGGTCGGGCGCCAGTTTGGCGATCTCCTTGCCGCGGCGGTTCAGCTCCGCGCGAATCTCGTCGGCGCGGTGTGACAGCCGTCGGTTCTCGCCGTCGAGTTCGAGTAGGCGGTCGAGGTCGACCGCGATGCGCTTCTTCTTGGCGCCGGCGCGGACGGCGTCGGCGTTCTCACGGATGAACCGAAGATCGAGCATCGTTCGTTCGCGCTCCGCGGGCTCACTGCCAGTCGGACTTGATGGGGCCGCCGAGCAGCTTGTGCTTCTTCAGCTCCATCTTCACTTCGAACGTCGCGCCCGGCGGACCATCGATCACGAGGTCGAGCGGCGACCAGATCGCGAGCGAATCCTTCTGGTAGATGTCGAGCGTCGCGCGCTTCATCGCCTGCGCCTTGCCGACCGGCGCACCACCCTTCACGCGCGCGGTGACTTCATCGGGAATCGGCGGATCGTCGCGGAAGTGGCAATAGAGCTCGTTCGCCTTGCCGTAGACCTGCACACTGCGTCCGACGACCTTCACACCCTTCGCCTGAGGCTCGGTCTTGAACTTGAAGGTGAACGGCGCGCCGATCTCGACGGTGTGCTCCTCGTTCGGCTTGACGTCGAACGCCGTCGAGTCGCCCGGGAGGATGATGCAGAACTTCTCCTGCGCGCCCTTGCCTTGACGCACGATCCCGTAGGAGAGGCGGTAGGTGCCGACCGGGACGCGCACGGGCTTGTCGCCGATGTTGAAGAACGCGCCGACGAATTCTCCGGTCTCCTCGATCGAAACGACTTCAGGCTTGACCGGCCCCTTCCACGCGAGCTTGACGAACCCGGTTTCGATGCCGAGCTTGCGCGTCCGCACCGTCATGTCGATCGGGTCGAGCTTCAGGCGGTAGAACGCGCCGTCGTGTTCGAGGTACTCGGTCCACGGGGACGCGGACTTGGCCTTGCCGATCAACATCGCGTCGTTGAACGAGAACTCGGCGCCGTCGAGAACCGTGCCGTCGTGGATCTTCTTGGGGTCGCCGAACCGCCCAGACACGTTGTCGTCGAACACGAGCAGGTCCTGATCGAAGACCTTTCCCTTGAGATAACACGCAGGCGAGAACCGGATGTCGAACTGCGTCGGAGTCGGGAGCGTCTTCACGCTGAGTCCGAAGAAGTTCTCCGTCTCGTTGCCGCACGCGAGCAGCACCGCGTATTTCCCGACGACGTCGACGTTGTCCGAGTTCTTCTGCTCGGCGCTGAATTCGAACACGTTCGGCTTGCTGATCACCTTGGCTTCGCGCTTCTTGCCGTCACCGAGATCGAAGAAGATCTTCACCCCGTCGCGGCTGACCTTGAGTTGCTTTCCGAGGGGCGCGAAGCTCTCGGTGAACTGCGTCGGGCCGTTCCCCTGCAGTCCGAACGTCGTCCACGCCTGCGTGTTCTCGCTGGCATAGAACGAGGGCGTCGCGAAGTTCGCGAACAGCTTCTCGTCGAACACCATTTTCACGGGGATCGGATCGGACCAGCGCTGACCCTCGGCGTCGTTCGACCACGACGTGCCGGTGCTCGACCCCGGCGCCTTCGCCGCGACTCCGCCCGGCTTCGCGTTCGGATCCGCCGAGTGCAGCTTCAGGAGCTCCGCGAGCTCCGGCATCTGGCCCGCGAACTTCCAGTTCTTGAAGCCTGCTTGCGCGACGGCGGCCGTCGCGTCGTCCATCAGCTTCGACCCCTCGGCCGGATGCTGGAGCGCGTCCAGACCGCGCGCGGCGTCGACGAGGCAGTAGATGCGGTACTCCGCGTCGCCGAGGTCGAAGAACCCCTGCGCGAGGTCGGTCAACACCTTCACGCCCTCTTGGAGCTGCCCCTCGTCCTTCGCGCTCTGCGCGGCCTGGACCTGGCTGTTCGCTCCGACGTATTTCGACATCAGCTCGGCGCGCTTCTGGCGCTGCTCCAACGTGAGCTTCTTCAGGTTCGCCACCCGCACGCCCAGCACGTTGTCGCCGTTCGCCTGATCGAGCGCCTTCTGCACCAGCTCGAGTTGCGTCCACTTGTCGACGTCGTCGGCGAACGACATGGCTCCTTCGAGCTTGTCGTAGATCCCGTTGACCTCGTTCATGCTGCGCTTCGCGATCTTCGCGAGGTCGTCGCTCGAGCCGAGGCTCAAGGCTTCCTGCATCTTGTCCCAGACCTGCTTCTCCGATTCGGAGAAGTTCTGGGCGAGCGCCGTCGAGCCGAACGCGAGCGAGACGAACACGAGCACGAGGTCACGGACACGCATTGAAAACTCCCCAAGTGGTTGGGGCCGCTGGAACTTCGGAAGAACTGGGCGCTTCGGACCGCGGCGGTCGGATCGTAGGTCCGGGGGGAAGTCGAGTCAATCGAAGCAGGTCCGGGCCATCCGAGCGCGATCGTCACTCACGGTTACGGTACCGGCGCGAGGCCGTTTCCAGGAATCTCCGCTCGCGGCGCGTGAGGCTCGGCAGACCCGATTCGTTGATCTTCGCAAGCAGGCGATCGACCTCGCGCCGACGCTCGACGTCCGACTCGCGGTCTCGTCGCGCCCGCGCCGTCCGCCAACGCGCCGGAATCCCCGTCAGCGCGCCGCGCCAGCGGATCGCGGCGAACCCGAACGCCGCGCCGCCGATGTGGGTCGCGTGCGCGACGCCGTCCGACGCCGAACGGATCGTCATCAACACGTCGATCGACACCAGGATCGTGACGAGAACCCACGCTCTCATCCGAACGACGAAGAACACGACCTCCGCTCGCGGTGCGATCATCGCGAACGCGACGGCGATCGCCATCGCGACGCCAGAGGCGCCCAGCATGAACTGATCGCGCCAGCCGCTGATCCAAAGCCAGCCGAGGAACGTGAGCGCGCCGAACAGTGCGCCGAGGATGCAAAAGAGCGTGAACCCGCGCTTCCCGATCAGCGATTCGACGGTCTCCCCGAAGAACCAGATCATCAGCGAGTTGAACAGGAGGTGGAACGGGTCGCCTTCCGAGTGGACGAGCGCATACGTCACGAGGCGATACCACTGCAACGGGTTCGCGAGCTTCCCGACGTCGAGCGCGAGCGCCTCGGTCACGTGCAGCGCGGAGATCTGCTGCAGGATGTACACGGCGACCAGCAGGAAGACGATCAGACGAGTCGCCGACGTCGCGCGGAATCGGTTCAGCGAGAACGGGCGATCGGACTCGTCTTGAAACCACTGGGAGCGCATTGCGGTCGCCGCGGGCGGCCGGCGGATGTTAGTCCGGCGCGTCGAGGCGGACAAGCCGCGCGCGATCGCGCACTCGACCGGTATCCTCCCGAGTCGCAACCGTCTTCGGAGTTCCGATGCCCGCACGCATGATCGACGGCCGCGCGCTCGCCGAGCGCATCCGAGCGCAGTTGCGGGCGGACATCGCCGAGCTGTCGCAGGTGTTGCCGCCGATCTGCCTCGCGTCGATCGAAGTCGGCGACAACGCGGCTTCGGGCCTGTTCATCCGCAACCAGGCACGTGCGGCGCAAGAGATGGGAATGCGCTTCGAGCACGTCCATTTGCCCGCGGCGACGACCGAGGACGAGCTCGTGCGATGCATCCGCGAGCGCAACGACGACCCGACGGTGAACGGCATCCTGGTGCAGCGGCCGCTGCCGCCGGGAATCAACACGCGACGCGTCCAGGCGAAAGTGCATCCGGACAAGGACGTCGAGGGACTGAACCCGTCCAACATGGGATACATCGCGATCGGGGAGCCGCGCCTCGTGCCGTGCACCGCGCTCGCCGCCGTTCGCGTGCTGTTGTCGACCGGCGTCGACCCGCGCGGCAAGGACGTCGCGGTCGTCGGTCACAGCGAGATCGTCGGGAAGCCGATCGCGTTCCTGCTGCTGAACCTGTTCGCCACGGTCACGATCTGCCACGTCGCGACGCAAGGACTCGCGATGCACACGCGCGAGTCCGACATCGTGTTCGTCGCGGTCGGCAAGCCGGGCCTGGTGACCGGCGACATGCTGAAGCCGGGCGCGATCGTGATCGACATCGGGATCAATCGTGTTACCGGTCCGGACGGCAAGCCGCGTACGGTCGGCGACGTCGATCAGGAGTCGGTCGCCGCGGTCGCGTCGTGGCTGACCCCGGTGCCGGGCGGCGTCGGCCCGGTGACCGTCGCGACGCTGCTCTCGAACGCGGTGACCGCGACGCGCCTGCAGCATCGCGATCGGCTCGGCCCGGTGGAGTTCACGCCCGTCACGGCGCCCTAGATGACCGACCGCGATTCCGCCCGGGCTGCGACCGGCTGCGAGCCGCGCAGGCTTCGTCGAACCTCCCCACCGACTCGCTCCGTTGAGTCGCCTCGTCGGTCCCCCTCGCCTGCGCAGCTCTCGCCCGGTCTCGCGATCCGGGCCGAATCGCGGTCGGTCATTTGGGGCGCGCGAGCGCTCAGCGCTTGCGGCAGATCACGAACTCGGCGACGGCGCGCAGCGCATCCTTCGCGGCGGACGGCGGCAGCGGATCGATCGAGTCGGTCGCTTCGCGGATGAAGTCGTCGGCGCGCTGGAAGGCGTACTCGAGCGACGGCCCGAGATCGAACTGCTCGGTGAGTCGCGCACGGCGCGAGCCCGCGGCGTCCTCGGTGCGATCGGAGATCAGCGACTCGAGCCGGCGTCGATCGTCGGGGCTCGAGGTCGCGGCGAGGCGGATCAACGGAAGTGTCAGCTTCCCGCCGTCGAGATCGGTGCCGAGCGACTTCCCCACCACCGCTTCGTCGCCGATCAGATCGAGGCAGTCGTCGATCACCTGGAACGCGATGCCGATCGCCCTCCCGAACCGCGACAGGCGCTCGACTTGATCGCGCGAGGCGCCGGCGTAGAGCGCTCCGAGCTCGCAGCTCGCGGCGTACAGCTCGGCGGTCTTCGCCTCGATGATCTTGAGGTAGCGCGGCTCGTCGAGGCCGAAGTCGAACCGCCCAAAGATCTGGTCGATCTCGCCGCGGCAGACGACCTGCGTGACGCGCGCGAGCAGGCGCGAAGCGTCCGGCGTCGGCAGCGCGACCGACATCGCGAACGCGCGCGCATAGATGAAGTCGCCGAGGAGCACCGGCACGTGGTTGCCGTGCAGTTCGTTCACCGTCGGCACGCGGCGGCGCATCGACGCGTGGTCGAGGATGTCGTCGTGGACGAGCGTGGCGGTGTGGATCAACTCGACGATCGCGGCGAGCTTCGGGTGGCTCGCCGTCACGCGGCCCGTCGTCGCCTTCGCGCCGAGGAACACGAGCGCGGGACGCAGCCGCTTGCCGGCGTACTTCGAGATGTGGCCGACCAGGCCCTCGAGCGCGCGCGAGTCGGTCGCGAGTTCGCGACGGATCTCGGCCTCGAGTGCGGCGAGGTCCTGCGCCACCGGCGCGAAGCAGTCGGCGAGTTCCACCACCACGCGGCTCTCCGTCAGGTTCCCGTCTGCGTCGGTGCAGGGGGCTTCGGCTGACCGTCGTCCTCGTCCTCGTCGCGGTCCTTCAGTCCGCGCTTGAACTCGGTGATGCCTTTGCCGAGTCCGCGCGCGAGCGTCGGGATGCGCGACCCTCCGAACAGGACGAGGATCACGAGCAGGATGATCCACCACTCGCTGCCCGAGGGCAGGATGCCGAGCAGGCACGGACTCGACACGTTCATCGATCGATCTCCGGGGGTCTCGGCGCGCCAGGCGAGCGGTACGTCGCGCGCTTCTCGGCCCACCATGTCTCCCACGCCGGGCCGTCGGCACCGAGGTTTTCGCCCGTGAGGCGGACGAGATGCTCGCGCGCGGTGTTGCGGACGTCGGCTTGGGGAGAACTCATCGCGCGCACCAGGATATCGACCGCTTCGCGATCGCGGCGGAAGTTCGGTCCGTAGAAGATTTTCAGGACCTCTTCCATCAGATCGAGCACGCGCGCGCGCAGGCGGAACAGCTCGCTCGACAGGTACGCCACGAAGCAGCACATCGCGCCGAGCGCGAGCAGGAGCAGGCGAGTCATTCCAAACTGATCGTCGAGCCACCCCGAGACGCTCGGCACCAACGCGGCCACGACGAGCGTGAGACCGGCGATCACGAACAACGGCGCGGGCGCGCTCCGCCGGCGATGCGACGGCAGCGGCGCGGACGCGTTCGCGAGCAGGTCGGGCGGCGCCGTCATCGCGCGCGACCGCCGCTCCGGCCGAGCAGCCCCTGCATGCGCTCGCCGAGCACCGCGGGACTCTCGGCCACGACGGCGCCGGCGCGTTCGAGCGCCGCGACCTTCTCGGCAGCCGTGCCCGCGCCTCCCGAGATGATCGCGCCGGCGTGCCCCATCCGCTTGCCGGGCGGCGCCGTGCGGCCGGCGATGAACGCGACGACGGGCTTCTTCATCGACGACTGGATGAAGCGCGCGGCGTCCTCCTCGGCGGTGCCGCCGATCTCGCCGATCAGGATGACCGCGTCGGTGCCCGGATCGGCTTCGAACATCTTCAAGCAGTCGATGAAGTTCGTGCCGTTGATCGGATCGCCGCCGATGCCGACGCACGTCGACTGACCGAGCCCGAGCGACGTGAGCTGCCACACCGCTTCGTACGTCAACGTTCCCGAGCGCGAGACGACGCCGATGCGACCGGGCTTGTGGATGTACCCCGGCATGATGCCGATCTTGCACTGGCCCGGCGTGATGACGCCCGGGCAGTTCGGCCCGATCAGGCGCACGCCGTCGTAGCGCGCGAGCCGCTGGCGGACGCGCATCATGTCGACGACCGGAATGCCCTCGGTGATGCAGACGATCAGGCGGATTCCGCCGTCCGCGGCTTCGAGGATCGCGTCCGCGGCGAACGGCGGCGGGACATAGATCACCGAGGCGTCCGCGCCGGTTGCCTGCACCGCGGCCGTCACCGTGTCGAACACCGGAACGCCGTCGTGCTTCGTGCCGCCCTTGCCGGGCGTGACGCCGCCGACCATCTTCGTCCCGTACTCGATCATCTGCTTGGTGTGGAAGCTGCCTGCGGAGCCGGTGATGCCTTGGCAGATCAGCTTCGTCTTCGCGTCGACCAGGATGCTCACGCGGCCCCCTTCC
>CAZBOK010000103.1:0-12486 GCA_964493525.1 uncultured Phycisphaeraceae bacterium
CGTTGTCGCCGACGTTGTCCGCGATCACCGCCGGGTTGCGCGGGTCGTCCTCGGGGATCCCCTTCTCGACCTTGCCGACGAGGTCGGCGCCGACGTCCGCGGCCTTCGTGTAGATGCCGCCGCCGACGCGCGCGAACAGCGCGATCGACGACGCGCCGAACGAGAACCCGAAGATCACGTTCGGGTCGTCCGAGTGCAGCCAGAAGAAGAAGCAGATCCCCGCGAGGCCGAGGCCGACGACCGTGAGCCCCATCACCATGCCGGACTGGAAAGCGATCTGCAGCGCGGGGCCGAGCCCGGTCTTCGCGGCTTCGCAGGTGCGCACTGCGGCGCGCGTCGAGCAGTGCATCCCGAAGTAGCCGGCCGCGGCGGAGAGGACCGATCCGGCGGCGAACGCGAACGCGGTGGACCCGAGCCCCTTCGCGGTCAGGATGAACGCGACGACGACCACGAACCCGACCAGCACCTTGTACTCGGTGGTGAGGAACGCCTTCGCGCCGGTCTGGATGTACCCCGCGATCTTCCGCATGCGCTCGTCGCCGTCGGAGCGCTGCATGATGTCGGTGAACAGGAGGAACGCGTAACCGACCGACACGAGTGCGACGAGGAACGCGAGGATGGACAACCAGATCATGCAGCTTCACTCCCGCCGAAAACAGGGCGCGAGAGCGTAGCGCGATGCGCCCAGGCTGACAATCGCCGGTTCCGCCGATCAGCGCCGCGCGAGCTCTCGACGGGCTTCCGCGAGGTCCTCGAGCAGCCCGTCCGGCTTGAAGTCGGAGAACGCGAGGAGGGTCTCGAGGTAGCGCTGCTCCCGTTCGAAGTCCTTCCTGGCGTCGTCGAGGCGACCGGCGTCGCGGCGCGTGAGCCCGCGGCTGTGCAGGAGGATCGACGCGTCGCGCAGGAAGTACCCGGCACGCGGCTCGAGTTCCGCGGCGAGCACGAGCTCGTCGGTGCCGACCTCGAGCGGCGTCGCACCGTGCGCGCGTTCGAATCGCGCGCCGAAGTCGGGGTACTGCTCCGCGCGCTCCCAGATCAACAGCCCGCGGGCGTAGTGCAGCAACCCGTCGCTCGGCCGCCGGCGCAACCCTTCGTCGAGGATGGTGACCGCCTCGTCGATCCACGCGATGCGCCGCTCGGCGTCCAACTCGCGCGGCGGTAGATCCCGCGCGAGCACGTCGGACAACTGCACGCGCGCCGCGGAGAGGTCGGGCGCGATCGCGAGCGCCTGCCGCGCATGCGCGAGCGCGCGCCACGGCCGCGACGCGCGGAGGTCCGCGTCGATGCGCACCAGCCACACCTGGACGAGGAGCGCGCGCAGCGACGGGAAGAGCCGCAGCGACGTCGTCGCGTCCGCGTCCCGCGAGCCGACCGGCGTGAACAGTCCGACGTCCGCGTGACCGCCGGTGATGCGGCGCGCCGTGAAGTCGGAAGCGAACAGGCACGCAGCCGCGAGCGGCCCGCCGAGGATCCACGGGCGCCACGCGGCACGCACGTCACCGCTCCCGCAACGGGACGACGAGCGACGCGAGCACGAGGCACGACAGGACGACGACCGCCGCGATCCCCGCCGCGACCGCGAACTGCGCGCCGCCGATCGCGTCGCCGACGCCGAGGGACTCGGAAGGATCGAACCGCGCGAGATCCGGGACGAGGTGCGTGAGCGTCGCGAGGAACACGCGCACGACGCGCCACGTCACGATGTGCATCTCCGACGGCGCCGCGGGATCGTGACCGCTCTGCGCCGCCGCCTGCGCCGACGCGCCGATCCCCGCGATGATGTCGAGCACCGCCGCGCGGCCCGAGCCGATCAACAAGAGGAACCCGCCGGCGAGCGACGCCGGGCCGGGCGAGAGCCCGAGGCCGAGCACGAAACCGATTCCCGCGAGCAGCGTCGCCGCGCACCAGATCGACGCGAACCCGATCACGGACTGCACGAGGAACGACGCACGCGGCCCCAGCGCCGTGGCCCCGATCTCGACGACGCAGCCGGTCGACTTCAGGGTCGCGTCGAGCGTGAACGGCCCGGCCGGCGCGCCGTCCTGCCGCAGCGGCAGCTCGCGGAACGACCGCATCAGCGGCAGATCCTGCGTCACGCTCTTCCCGTTCGAGAACGTCCAGGTCGCGGTGATCTCGATCGTCCCGTCGAAGCCGGCGCCGGGGATCACCTTCGGATGCAGTCGGAACATCACGTCCGGGAGCGCGCCCGCTCCGAAGCGGAAGCGCACGACGCCGGCCGGCGCGATCTGCGCGACGGCGTCCGGATCGAGCGCGCGGCCGTCGACCTCGATCGATTCCGGCACCGCGCGCGCGCGCGGCTCGGGCAGCTCGCCGGCGCCGACTCCCGCGCACGGGATCGCGGCCGCCGCGAACAGCGCGAGGCCGCCCCCGGTGGCGAGCGCGAGGCCGGCGAGCCGGCCGAGCACGTAGCGCACGCGGCCGACCGGACGCACCGCGACCTGCGCGAGGAACCCGCTGCCGCGATCCTCGGCGGCGGCGACGAGGCCGGCGACGACGCCGAACGCGAGCGCCGCGACGAACACCGACGACGCGAGCATCTCGATCTCGGTGCCGCCGACGTCGGACGGATCGCCGTGCACGTGCAGCGTGCCCGCGACGCGCGTCGCGCGGACGAACAGACCGGCGAGCGCGCCGCACGCGACGAGCAGCGGGATCGTGCGACCGCGCAGGAACAGCCGCGCCGTGTCGCGAGCGAGCGCGCCGATCATCGGCGAGTCCGATCCGCGCCGTCGGTCCGACCGAGCGCGCGGCGGAACAGTTGGTCGAGCCGCTCGCGCGCGGGCTCGTCGGACACGAGCGTCGCCCCGTGCTCGCGCAGGATCTCGGCGACGCGCGCGCGCGCCGCGTCGTCCGCACCGTCGACGACGAGCTGCCGGCGGCCCGGCGCACCGAGCACCTCGTCCGCGCTCCCGGCGGCGAGCACGCGCCCGGCGTCGAGGATCACGTACCGCGTCGCGACCGCTTCCAGGTCCGCGAGCGCGTGCGACGAGACGAGCACCGCGGCGCCGCCGCGCGCGCGCTCGACGATCTCCTGCTGCATCGCGCCGACGCCGAGCGGGTCGAGCCCGTCGAACGGCTCGTCGAGCACGAGAAGGTCGGGCGCGCCGCGCTCGCTGCCGAGGAGCGCCGCGGCGAGTGCGAGTCGGCGCAGCATCCCCTTCGAGTATCCGCGCGTCGCGCGATCCGCCGCCGCCGCGAGCCCGACGCGATCGAGGAGCGGCAGGACGCGCTCGTGCGCCGCGCGCGCGCCGTGGCCGGAGAGTCGCGCGAGCAGCTCCAGCGCTTCGCGCCCGGTGCGCCGCGGCGCGAGGTCGAAGCGCTCCGGCGCGTACCCGATGCGACGGCGCGCCGCGACGTCGGTCGGCCGCGCGCCCCCCACGCTGACATCGCCCGACGTCGGCGCGAGGAGGCCGAGGCAGCAGCGGATGAGCGTCGTCTTGCCGGAACCGTTCGGCCCGAGGAGCCCGAGCACTTCGCCGGGAGCGATCGCGAGCGAGACCCCGCGCAGCGCATCGACCCGCCGGCGGAACGGCGGCGTGCGATAGGTCTTCACGAGGTCGCGCGCGGCGAGCATGCATCCAATGGATACCCGGATTCGCGTCGGAGGGAACCGCGCAGTCCGCCGGATCCGCGCGCGGACGGGATCCTCCGCCCATCCGTCCCCTCGCTGCCGTTCCGTCGGTAGTCTGACAGCCCGTCCTTGGAGCCAAACCGATGTCGCGTTCGATCCTCGCCGTCCTCCCGTTCCTCGCGGTCGCGGTCTCCTCTTGTTGCAGCGACCCCGTCGATCAGTCCTCCTACTTCTGCATGGGCGACCTCTCGATCGAGGACGAGCAGAAGATGGGCGACAGCTACGCGCCGGTGATCGACGTCCAGTACGACGGCGAATACAACGACCCGCAGGCGGCCGACTACCTCGGCGGCCTGGTGCGCGAGATGGCGTCGAACTCCGTGTACGGGAACAGCGCGTTCTCCTGGAAGTTCGAGATCCTCAACACCTCGATCCCGAACGCGTTCGCGGTGCCGGGCGGTTACGTGTACATCACGCGCGGCCTGCTCGCGAACCTCGACACCGAAGGTCAGTTCATCTCGGTGCTCGGTCACGAGCTCGGCCACGTCGAGCACCGGCACATCCACCAGCAGATGGGACGCTCGATGATCGGCGAGCTGTTCGTCGGCGCGCTCGATACCGCGGAATCGATCGCGACGAACGGCAGCGGCCCCGGCATCGCCGGCCAGATCGGCGGGATCGCGACGCAGCTCACGCTGCTCCGCTTCAGCCGCGGCCAGGAGTCGCAGGCCGACATGCGCGGCGTCTTCTATGCGGCGAAGATGGGTTACGACCCCGCCGACGGCGAGAAGACGTTCGCCTACTTCCAGAAGCTCGAGGCCGAGTCCGGCGGCGACACCCCGGAGATCCTGCGCACGCACCCGTTGAACGAGGACCGCATCGCGAACATCCAGAAGGAGATCGAGACGCATTACCCCGAGACGCTGAATCGGCCGGCTTCGTCGTTCCGTCCCAACAAGGACGGCAACTCGCGCTTCGCGGAAGTCGTCGCGCGCATCAAGCAGGTCGAGCCGATCTACGAGAAGCACGACAAGGCTCTCGACCTCGTCATGACCGGCATGGACAAGAAGGACAAGGCGAAGGTGCAGCAGGGCTACGCGACGCTGCAGACCTGCGCGAACCAGCTCTCCGACGACGAGATGGTGCAGACGTCACTCGGCATCGCGCAGTACGCGATGGACGACCTGAACAACGCGCGCTCGTCGTTCCAGCACGCGATCACGCTCGACGACCGCCACAACCCGTCGCGCAAGCTCTACCGCCCGCGCTTCCTCCTCGGGCTCGTCGAGTTCGACGCCAAGCAATACGCGAAGGCGAAGTCGGCCCTCAGCGACGCGATCGGCGTGATGGACCAGGATCCGCAGGCGTACTACGTGCTCGGCGAGACGAACGAGGCGCTCGGCGATCGGTCGAGCGCGAAGTCGGCGTACGAGTCGGCCGCGCAGCTCGGCGAAGGCACCGATCTCGGCAAGAAGGCGGCGGAGAAGGCCGCGAAGCTCTGATCCGCCGCGCGGCCCGCGCCCGCCGTCACTGCGTCGTCGCGAGGAGCGCGTTGCTCGCCGAGTAGCCGTGCGTCGCGGTCGCGTCGGCGATCCAGTACTGCACCCACGCGTCGATTCCCGCGGGAGTCCCGGCGGGGATCGTGAACGGGCTCGTGATCTTGCCGGTCGCGTCGGTCGCGAGCGCCGCGACGACTTGCGGATTCGGTACGAGGACGCCTCCCATGAACGGGACGTTCATCGCGTTCGCGCCGAGCGCGAGGAAGGCGGTCGACGAGTTCGCAGCGTTCACGAGCGTGAGCGTGCCGGCCGAGCTCGGCGTGAGGGCGCCGGTGCCGGCGAGCGACGGCGAGCCGTTCACTCCCGCCTTCGCCGATCCGAGGTCGGCCCATCGTGCGAGCAACCGGAAGGACGTGTCGCCGGGCACGAACTGGAACATCGCCATGCCGGTACTGAAGCGGAAGTACGAGCCGTCGCCGCCGGTCCCCATCGACAGACCCCAGTCGGGCACCGTCGATTGGTATCCCTCGATGCGGATCCAGTACTTCACGCCGCCGGTGGCCACGAACGGAGTCGGGAGCCGGAACGCGTAGTCGTACATCTGCACGCCGCCGGCCACGCCGGCCGGCGTCTCGCCGGCATTGCCGCCGACGTGGTAGCTCGCGAGGTAGGGCTCCGGGAACTCGGGGTTCGTCACGAGCGGCTGCGTGTTGCCCGCGGTCGACGCGAAGAACGCGACCGTGAAGTCGGACACGTGACCGTAGGCCGCGCCGTATGCGTAGCCGCCGCGCCAGCGCACCTCGGTGATCGACTGCGTGCGGGACAGCGTGAAGTCGTCCCACGCATACATGTCCGCGTCGCTGCCGTTCGGGGACACCCACGACGACGTGATCAGCCCGCCGCTCGGGCTCGGCGGGTAGCCGAACACTTCGGACGCGTGGACATCGAGCGCGAGACAGAGGAACGCTGCGGCAACGACGAGCGGCGCTTTCATCGGGCACTCCTTCGCGGTGAGGGGCGGGGACGATCAAGGCGAGTGCATCCGACGTGCCGATGCGCCGCGGCGCGGATGCGGCGCGTTCCCGACCTCGGCCCCGATCGCGTGCGGGAGTTCGCGCGCAGCGTCCCCCGGCGCTGCGCGGACCATCGCACCCGGCGCGGCTCATCAACCGCGAGCGTTTCGTCCGGACTCGCGGAGCAGCTCGTCGAGCCACTCGATCCGCGCGCGCGTCACCAGGACGGCGCCGCGCAGCGCGCGACGATCGTCGTCGTCCCATTCCGCTCCCGGCTCGAGCGACTCGAGATGGCGCCGCAGCTCCGCGATCGCCTGTTTGAGGAAGCGGATGCGGCGGGCGCGCGGGAGCGCGCCGAGGATCGACACCCGCGTGCGCACCGGATCGGGCGCGACCGAGATCACGGCATCCGAGAACGGGGGCTCGAGCCATGCGACGACGCTCGCGCGCCCCGCCGCGGTGAGCGAGTAGTTCCACGCGTCGCGCCCACCGCGCGGCGCGTGCTTCGATGCGACGAGCCCGCTCTTCTCGAGGCGCGCGAGCGCTGGATACACGGCGCCGGCGCTGCCGCTCCACTGCGACGACGGCGACGCGAGGAACGCGCACCGCACGCGGTACGCCGTCGACGGACCCTGCTTCAACAGGTTGCCGAGGACCGCGCCCTCGAGCTCGCTCAGCGCACGCTTCGTCTTCACCGCGTCACACGCGCCGATGCAGGCGCGCGCGCTTCTCGACCGTCTCGTCGCCGCGCTTCAGCGTGAACACGACCTCCGCCCCGTCGACGCGCAGGATCGCGCGGAGTCCACCTTCGCCGATTTCCGCGAACGTGCGACCATCGACCTTGACGATCTCGTCCCCCACCTGCAATCCGGCCGCCGCCGCCGCGGACCCGTCGAGCACGGTGTCGATCACGAACGCGCCGTCCTTCGTCCACGTCGAGCCGATGCCGAGCATGTCGCCTTCGAACGGCTGGTCGATCTCGTCGCCGCGCTCGAGGACCATCCGATCGTGCTCGTAGTCGAACGTGACCGTGAAGCGCCGCAGGATCTCCTCGCCGAGATTGCCGTCGTGGAAGTCCATCCCGCCGGGGTTCTTGTGCGCGTCGATCGGGAACGACGCGACGACGTTCTCGAACGCGACGCCGCCGATCTCGAGGCGCCGCACGCGCCCCTCCTGACCGCGGATCGCGCCCGACACGCCGTGGCCGAGCGCCGCTTCGACCGCATCCTTCGGCGGAGCGAACGCGCCGTCCTTGCGCGTGTTGAGCGAGATCGCGTGCCCCGCGCCGATGTCGACCACGACGTGCGCGGTCTGCGGCTCGCCGTCTCCGACGGTCACGCCCACGTCGACGAACACCATCCCGCCCCGGTGGTCGAGCGGCACGATCGCCGCCCCGCTCGGCGGCTCGAACGCGGACGGCTCGATCAAGTCGAGGCGCGATTCCTTCAGGTCGATGCGGACCGCGAACTGGAAGAACAACTCGCCGCCGATGATGCCGTCCATGCCGGGCGGCATGCCGGTTCGGTCGGGCATCACGATCGCGTTCATGCTCGGGAGCTTCAGCTCACCCAGCTCGACGGACACGTCCGGCGCGACGATCGCCATCTGACCGCCTTTCTCGCTCCCGGCGCCGCCGATCATCGCTCGCTGGCCCGAGTCGCCGAGCTTCAACGCGTCGACGCGTTCGCCCGAGAACAGGATGATCCCGCGAATCGGCATGCCGGTATCGAGCACGAGGTGGAACGGTCCCTTCCCGTTCACCATCGCGTCGAGCCGGACCTGGTTCATCTTGAACTCGAGCGGCACGCTCACGCGGTCCTGTCCCGCCGGCAGCACGCGGCGCGACGACTTGGCGGGGGCTTGAGCGGGCGGCGCGAGCAGCGGAAGCACGACGCAGAACACGAACGGTCCGATCACGGCGGGTCTCCTCCGGGTGGCGCGGCGCCAGGACGGGTCGAGATACGGCGAACGGAAGCACCTTGATAGTACGAGGAGTACTATTCGCGCCGCAAGCCGCCCGGGTCAGAACAGCGTGCGCTGGCGGCCGCCGCCCGCGTCGTACACGAGGGCTCCGTCCTCGACGCGCAGGTCCGCATGCCGCTCGTGCCGCTCGCGGCGCTCCCGGGTGAGGAGGTGGACGACCTCCACGCCGCGCACGTCGAGCGCGTCGGCCAGCAAGCGCCGGTGGCACTGGCGCCAATCGGTCTCCGCGCACATCACCGCGACCGGTCGCACGCGCGCCATCGCCGTCACGCGATCGAGCCCGGCGCGGAATGCCGCGCTCGACATGTGGTCGGCGTAGCCGCGGAACGCGTCCTCACGGAGCGCCAGGTTGCGCGAGTCGGCGCGCGGCGTCCGCTTGCCGCCGAGAGCGACGCCCTCCCACGCGTACGCGACGCCGGCCGCGCGCAGCGATGCCTCGAGCGCGGCGCGCGAGAAGTGCGGGTGCCGACGCGACGCCGGCAGCGCGCGCACGTCGACCAGCGTCGCGATCGACGCGGACGCGAGAACGGCGACGAGCTCCGCGAGCGAGCGGTTGCCGTGGCCGACCGTGTGGACGACGAGCTGCACGCGGGGAGTCTGCCACACGGCTCCGTTGACTCCATCCGTCGCGCGCGGGAACATGCCGATCCATCGAGGGGGTCCGCGATGCACACGGCGAGTCTCGACGAGTCCGACTCCGCGCGAGCTGCCCGCAAAGCGCGCGAAGTGCTCGCGCTGACGCGCGCGGCGGACGACGTGAAGGGCGTCGCGTTCCTCGTGCGCAGCTTCGCGATCGCCCTCGCGGTCGGGTCCCTCCTCGTCCTGACGGTGTGGGGACGGCCGGCCGGTCAGAGCGCGGCCGAGTTCGGCGCGCGCTGCACCGCGATCGTTTCGATCGTCGCGCTCGCCTGGTTCGTCGGCGGACGCCTCGCGACGTTCGAGAGCTGGGCGCGCTGGCCGGTCGTCATCGCGTTGCTCGCGCTGCAGCGCGGGAACACCGTCATCGGACTCCTGTTTTCGATCGTCGTCCTCACCGCGTTGTTCAACCGGCGCGCGAACCGCCTCTTCGACGAGGAGAACGACGCCCGCGATCGCATCGAAGACTGGACCGCGAGCCGCTCGCGCGTCCTGTTGATCTGCCTCTTGCTGCCGATCGCGGCCCTCTTCGGGCTCGACGCCTCGTTGCCGTGGTGACGGAGCGCGCGCGCCTCGGGCTGCGGATCGCGTTCGTCGCCGCCGCAATGGGAGCGTCTGCCTTCTTCGTAGCGCGAGTGCTCGTCGCTCCCGACACGAACGATGAAGCGATCGTCCATCGGGGCCCGAACGAGGCGGCCATGGTCCATCGCGATCACGCGCCGCCGCCCCCAAGCTCGTCGACGCGTCGGGAACTCGTCACGTCCGATCCGCGCGCCCGCGACCCGGGAACCGCGGGAGGCGTCGCGACGGGCGCGCGCACCGCGAAGCCGGTCCACGTCCTGCTGCACGTTCTCGATGCGACGACGCGAAGCGATCTGGCCGGCGTCGAAGTCGTGCACGTCGATCCGCGCTTTGTCTCGCGCGAGAGGCGGGCGCCCTCGCCGCTGTCGAACGTGCCCCACGCGATCGTGCGAGAACACGCGACGTCGCCGGTCGCGCTCGATTGGGATTCTGCGCCCGAGAACTCCCGCTTCTTCGACCTGTTCGTGCGCGCGGCGGAGCACGGTTGGGGTCGCGTGCGCGTGAATGCGGCGATCGGCGGCGACTGCGAAGTCGCGCTGCATCGAACCGAAGTGTTGAACATCACCGTCGTCGGCGACGTGCCCGGCGATGTGCGCGTCGTCCTCGAAGATGCGACCGAGTCGCGCGACGTGGCATCGCGAATCGTGTCGGAGGCCGAACATCACGCGAGCGGTTGGGCGCTCGACGCGGGCGAGTACCGCGTGCGTGCGCAGCGGAAGCAGATCCACGATCTCGTGTGGGAATCGCAAACGGAGTCGGTGGTCGTTCCCGCCGGAGGCTCCGCTTGCGTCACGCTGGTGCTCGCCGCGACTCCATTGCCCGTCGAGCCGGCCGAACCAGTCGCGTGCGCAGGCATCCTTCGTGCGCCCGGCGAACTCGAACTATCGAATCCCACCATCGATTTCGATCCGGCGGATCCGGAGGTCGGGGACTCGAAGAGCACGACCGCCGTTCGTGTCAGCGGGGAGTCAGTGCTCGGCGACCGCGACACGTTCACTTGGTCGAAGAAGCTCCTCCCCGGCCGCTATCGCGCGACGATCCGTGGCGCTGCGTTCTGCACGTGGATCGACGTCCCCGCGTCCGGCAACGATTCGATCGTGATCGACGTGCCGCTGCTCGTGAACGTGAACCTCGCGTTGATCGATCCGACGACTCGCTGCGCGTTCGACGACTACTGCGACGTGCATTGGCTCGCGTTCACGGGCGGCGCACCTGCGGATGCGCGGATGCGGCCCGAGCGGAGCACGTACGCACAGCGCGCGGACGACGGCCGCTACCGCTTGCGCGCGCCCGCGGGCAGACTCATCGTCGAAGCGAGCGCGGCCGCGCGCGCGGCCGTGACGCAGGAATTCGCCATCGCGTCGGGCACGAACGACATCACGCTTCCGATGCCCCGCACGTTCCGATTCGTGCTGGCTGCGCGCGACCGCGACGACACGCTCGAAGGGGGCGAGTTCGCGGACGCGTCGATCGAACCGCTCGACCACGAAGGCGCGGTGCTCGTGCGCGACGGGCAGAAGGATCGTTTGATCGTGCGCGTGTCGACTGCCGGACGCTGGCGCGTCACCTGGCCCGACATCCCGGGATACGAGCGGCCAGCGCCGCGCGAGATCGAGGTCGCGGAGGACGGCAGCTCGCGCGTCGAGATCGCTCTGCAACGGAAACGATGACCGCATGACCCGCCGCCACGTCGCCCTCGGGATCGCGCTCGCTGCGCTGGTCGCGGTCGCGGTGGTCGGCGCGTTCTCCGTGGGCGACGCCGAGTCGGTCGAGGTCGGCGACGAAAACGACGCGGAGGTCGCGCGCGCGGCGGCGACGCCGGCTCCACTCGTCGAGTGCCCCGATCCCGCCGAGAGGGTCGAGCTGGGAGTCAAGGAGCCGATGAACGCGCCGACGCGAGCGAGCGCGACGACGAATCCGCTCGCGCCGATCCGCATCTACGGCACGATCCGGCTCGAGAAGGGGCCGGGGGACGTCGACACGGCGCCGAACGGCTCGATGGAGCTCGTCGCTCGGATCGACGGACGCGACGCTCGCGGGCGCGTCTCGATCGTCGGCGGTCGCTTCACGGCGACGGTGCAGCGCTTCGGCCTGCTCGACTTCGATTCGATCGTCCTGGACGGCGAGGACGCGGACGTGCCGCGCGAAGTGAAGCGCCGGCTGGCGCCGTCGGATGGCTTGATCGCGCTGACCGCGCGCGTGATCCCGCGGATCCTGCTGCACGTGCGAGACGCCGCGACCGGCGGCGAACTCGAGCGAGTGATCATCGACGGCGAGCCGCGCGGCCGCTCGCCGCTGCGGGCGCCGAGAGACTCCGACTTCGATCGTCAGACCGTCGGCTTCTTCGACGTCACGTCGCCGGGTTTCGAATCGCAGCGCATCGGCATCGATCTCACGCGCGCCGGAACCCGCTTCGTCGCGCTCTCTCCGGAGGCGGCGCAGAGCGGCGGCGACGAGCCGGGCGGCGACGACCTCGCGAAGTCGCTCCGCGATCGCGTCGCGGCGATGGCGGAGGTCGGGAACCCCGAAGGGCCGACCGTCTCCGGCACCGTGACGATCCCGCCGGGCCGGCAGATCCGCGGCTTCGTGGTGCGCGCGGAGGTCGGCGCCGTGTTCAGCGTCTCCGGGTTCTGCTTGATCGGCGGGCCGGGAACCTATCGATGGTCGCTGCGCGCTCCATCCGTCGGGAGATGCCGCCTGGTCGTCGACGACCACGACAACGGCAACGTCGCGTGGACCACGATCGACGTCCCGACCGCCGGCGTGGCGCGCGTCCCGATCGTGGTCCCGCAGCTCGCGACGACGCGGATCCGCTTGATCGATGCGCAGAACGGCTCGAACGCGACGGACGGCGACATCGCGCTCGCACTCGCGCCCGTCGACGGCGGGTCGGGCGCGCCGTTCCGGATGACGCGCGACGACGCGGACCGCTCGTGCTTCTCGTGCTCGCTGTCCGCGGGCGAATACCGCGTCGTCGCGACGCGCGGCGACGTCGCGCCGGTCGACGACCGCGTCACGCTCGTGCCCGGTCCGAGCGATCTCGTCGTTCGCGTCGCGCACGGAACCGCGATCGTCGTCAACGTCGTGGCGCCGAACGCGCGCATCCCCGCGTCGGAGTTCGCGCACGTGACGGTGACTTCGCTCGAGCGCGGCGCCGCGACGATCGACGCGATCAACGAGC